>JBBRID010000247.1:0-6279 GCA_038221635.1 Burkholderiales bacterium | reverse complement strand
CGGCCGGCATCGGCGCGGGGCTGATACGATGTACGAATCTCGCGCAGCTGCATGCGTCTGGCCATGAGGCAAGCGAATACGATCAAAATTGCTGCAGAAAAAACCAGTACCACGTTGACTTCCATTCAAAGCTGCCGACCGGATCAATTCCTAGCAACGTTCGGGCCGGGCAACCACTGTAGTATCGATGCCACAACTCGGCGATACAGGTTAACCCTGAAATTGGCCAACGAACAGACGAAAAGGAGCGAAAAACGGCACTTCTGCACCGATTTCGGCTCAGCCGTAAATTGAGACGACTTGATAGGCCAGTGCAGCCAGTTCGCCCGTCGGCGTCCAAAGTCTTGCCGCGTGATTGACATAGCAACCATTGACGGCCAGCGGCCGACGGTCAGCCCGCCAAACGCCGTTCGGCCCTGCAACCAGTCATCAGTCACCTCGAATTCGACAGTCACACCGGATCCAACGGTATCGATTTGACGCTCGGCAATCAGCTTGGCAAGGGGATTCATGGTGCGGCGTTGGCGGGTTCGTCGATCATCGGTGCATTATCGAAACAAATTTCCGATCGGACTGCTGCCACCGCGACAGGGACCTGTTTGCGAGAATCGTGCTCGATCGAGCCTGGACTTTGAGATGACTCAGCCGACCTTCCAGCCAGATCTTCAGCCAGCGTCCGCCGCCCATGATGACGCCGCGGAGCGCTTCGGGGTACCGGAGCAGGGCTGGCGCCGACGCCTCTACATCATCATCTTCGAGGCCGATACGGTGGCCGGTCGGCGCTTCGACCTGTTGCTGATCTGGACCATCGTACTCAGCCTGATTGTTGTCGTGCTCGACAGCGTCGAGCCCATTCGGGTACGCTTCGGCGAGGCCTTCACGATTGCCGAATGGAGCTTTACCCTGCTGTTCAGTGCCGAATACCTGGCGCGGCTGTGGTGTGTTCGACGGCCGATGGTCTACGCGCGCAGTTTTTTCGGTGTGATCGATCTGATCGCTGTATTGCCGACCTACCTTGCGCTTTTTGTGCCTGGGCTCTCGGCCTTGATCGACGTGCGCATTCTCCGCTTGCTGCGCATCTTCCGGATATTGAAGATGGGCGCCTACGTGGCCGAGTTTCAGTCGCTGGGCAGCGCCCTGCGCTCCAGCCGGCGCAAGATCCTGGTATTCCTGATGTTCGTGTTGCTGGTCGTCTTGCTGATGGGCACCTTGATGTATGTGGTCGAAGGACCTGAAAACGGCTTCACCAGCATCCCGGTCGGCGTCTACTGGGCGATCGTCACGATGACGACCGTCGGCTTCGGTGACATCACGCCTCAGACCGATTTCGGTCGGTTCATCGCTTCGTGGCAGATGTTGATCGGCTGGGGCATCCTGGCGGTCCCGACTGGCATCGTCGGCGCCGAGTTCGCTGCGCAGCGGATTTACCCTCCGACAACCCGCACCTGCGACGAATGCCTCAGTGAGGGCCACGAAATCAGGGCAAGCTATTGTCGCGACTGCGGCGCGCCGCTGCCGCCTGCTGCGAAATCTGGATCGAAAGTGAAGGCGAAAACATGACCCTGATTCCGAGTGGCAACGACATGGTGCCACCGACCGAGAGCGATTTCCGGGGCCTGCCCGCGCTGCACTTGCAGTCGAGGGACGGCGCGAACGCCACGGTGCTGCTGCACGGTGCACAGTTGGTCTCGTGGTGCCCGGTGGGCACGGGGGAGCAGCTGTATCTGTCGCCGAATGCCGTCTTCGATGGGCGCAGCGCAATTCGCGGCGGTGTGCCAGTGATATTTCCGCAATTCGACCGCAACGGCGACTTGCCGCGCCACGGATTTGCGCGGACTTCGAGCTGGCGTCCGCTTAGTCTCGAGCAAAGCGAACAGCATGCGTTGGCGGTGCTCCGGCTCGTCGATGACGACGCCAGCTTCGCGATCTGGCCGCATCGATTCGTCGCCGAATTGAGTGTGCACATCGGCGGATCACGCATCGACATCGAATTGGCAATCGAGCACCGCGACAGTGACCAGGCCGGCTCGACGTTCTTCGAACCGCTTCGCTTCACGACTGCACTGCACACCTACCTCCGGGTAGGCGATGCCGCCGCCACCCGGATCGACGGCTTGCGCCGCCTGCGCTATTTCGACAAGGTTCGCGGCACCGAGCAGATCGACACCGCTTCGCAGCTGCTGGCCGTCGGTGAACTCGATCGCGTCTATTTCGATGTGGCGAGGCCGCTGAAGCTGCGGGATGGGGAACGAATGGTCGACATTTCAAGCCACGGCTTCCCGGACGTGGTGGTGTGGAATCCCGGCCCGCAACGGGCGGCCATGCTCGACGATCTGCCGGACGAAGGTTGGCGCGACATGTTCTGCGTCGAGGCCGCAGCCATCGGCGCGCCGATCGTGGTGCAGCCCGGCAAGTGCTGGATCGGCAGACAGACCATCGACATTGGCGCGCCGCCAGGCGCGCCGCAGGTCGAAGCCGACTGACCAACAAAGCCAGCGCCGGCTTGGGGGTCAGCGCTTCTCGGCGACAGTTTTCAGGTTTGCCAGCCCGGCCTCGAAATCGCCGCCGATCATCTTGTCCGATGCCAAGGCGAACCAGTGCATCAGCGGGTTGCTGCCCATGTCGCCGTTCAGAATCCAGCTGACTCGCGTACCGTTGCCCAGGGATTCGAACAGGAAGCTGCCAGATGACACGCTGTCGAAATCGTCGAAGAACAGGGTGTAAACAATTTTTTCGTCCGGCTCGGCGGCGGTAAAAGCCATCCGCCCGTTGCCTTGCGACTCGCTGAGCCAGGCCCAACCAGCACCGGCGCCGCTTGGCTCGCCGCTGAAACTCATCTGCATGGACGGATCTCGGCGATTCCAGGCCGACCACTTCTGCCATTGCCGCGGATCGGCGACCAATGGGTAGACCACCGCGGGCGGAGCATTGATTTCGACGCTGCGCAAAACGGTGAATTTGGGCGACAGCAACAGGCCGCCTCCAAACAGGATCGCCGCAATCAGCAGCACGAAGATCAGCAGATATTTCAGGAATTTCATCTCGCCCCCTCAACGCTGAGTGTCCCACTGAGCTGTGGCCTGCCGCAAGTGCAGCGCACCGCCGCGCGTTATCTCCGGCATGATGGGTCGGGAGATTGCGCATCGGCGCACCTACGATCTTGACAACGGGAGAATGCGTGGCGGATCTGGAAGTTGATTTGATGGTGCTTGGAGCGGGCAGCGGCGGCGTTCGCGCAGCGCGGCTGGCGGCGCAGCGTGGGATTCGTGTGGCCGTGGCCGAAGTAGCTGCCACCGGCGGTACATGCGTCAACGTTGGTTGCATTCCGAAAAAGCTGTACAGCATTGCAGCGCATTACGCGGAAGCGTTTGCCGAGGCGCCCGGCTTCGGTTGGTCACCGAGCAGCCCGACGCTGGACTGGGAGCGTTTGAAACTGCGTCGCGGCGCCGAAATCTCCCGCCTTAATCGGGTCTACGACGGCCTCCTCGAGGGATCGGGTGTCAAACTGTTGAGAGGGCGGGCACGGATGCTGTCGCCCCATGAGGTCAGCGTGGCCTCGCTGGATGGTGCGGCAGACACCACCGTGAAGGCTGCCCATGTGCTGATCGCCACTGGCGGACACCCCATCCACTTGGCGATTCCAGGCTGCGAACACGCAGTCGTCTCGGATCAGATGTTCGATCTGCCCGCTTTTCCGAAGCGACTGACGGTCGTCGGTGCAGGCTATATCGCCTGCGAGATGGCGTCGATCTTTCACGGCCTCGGCGCGGCAGTCACCCAATTGATACGTGGTGACACGCTGTTGCGTGGCTTCGATTCCGATATCGGTCGCTTTCTGGCCGCCGAAATGCAAAAAAGGGGTGTCAATCTGCGCTTTGGTCGCAAACCGGTCGCTGTTGGTCACAGCGAGGCAGGAATGCATGTTCACCTCGACGATGGCAGCATGATCGGCGCTGATACCGTCTTGATGGCAACGGGACGCGGTCCAAACACGCACGGCCTGGGTCTTGCCGAAATTGGCTTGGACATGCGACCGAATGGCTCAATTAGGGTCGACGAGAGGGGTGCCAGCAATCTGCCGTCGGTGCATGCCGTGGGCGACGTGACCGACGGCCCGCAGCTGACGCCGGTGGCATTGGCTCAGGCCGGCGTGGTGGTCGATCGCTTGTTTGGCGACGGTAGCCGAAGCTTTGACTCGACTCTGATACCGACTGCGGTTTTTACGCATCCGAACGTCGGCACGATCGGCCTGGGGGAAGAGGCAGCGCGCGCGCTGCACGGGCGCCTGAAGATCTTTCGCAGCGAATTCCGGCCGCTGAAACATACCTTGTCGGGCAGCGACGAGCGCAGCATGATGAAACTGGTTGTCGACGCGACGAGCGACAAAGTAGTCGGTCTGCACATGGTCGGCGCCGAAGCGGGTGAGATCGTCCAGGGCTTTGCCGTCGCCATGGGCATGGGTGCGACCAAGGCGCAATTCGATGCGACGCTCGGTATCCATCCGACAATGGCCGAGGAACTGGTCACGATGCGTACACCGGTATCAACCGATTGAACTGCGATGGCCGTCCCGCAGATGGCATGTGCAGTCCGCGAAGGCTTGTCGTGCTGAGGACGGCACTCTCGGCCGGCTAGGTCAAGGCTAGGTTAGGGTTCTGATGTCGATCCAGCGCACCACGCCACCATGTCGGCGGGTCTCGTCCACCATGTGATGCACGCCGCCGGGGCCGTCGCCGCGGAGCCCGTTCCACAGGCAGAGCAGGCGCAGCTTTTCCGGCCCGTAGGCCAACGCGGTATGCAGCAGCCAACGATTGCAGCGTTCATAGGGGTTGCAGCCAGGCGGCGTCGGCCCCAACTCGGTCGGCATCTCGCGCGGCGGTTCATGCAGCTTGGCTTTTGCTGCGGTCCAGCGATCGAGCCATTGCTCACCGTCGATACTGGCGAGGATTGACTGGTCGATGAATTGCGCTTGCGCAAACGGCAGCAGGACGCGGCAGCGAACACCGAGCGCATGACAACATTCAAGAAACAGCAGATCGCCACCGGCGGCTGCCTGGCTCAATCCCAGATCGACGGGGCCAGCCTGCAAGCGGTCCAACTCTTCGGCCAGCTTGCGTTTGGCCGCCGGCTGAATCGATGGCGTGAACCGGGGCACGGGCCGACCGGGCTCATCGATGCGATGCCCGGAGAACAGCAGCACTTGGCGGGGTTCGATTGTCGATTCGATAGTGTCTGAATTGTCGCTGGAAGTGGCGATCAGCGGGGCCGGGACCGATCTTGCGATTTGCCAAGGAGGGTTTGCTTTGGAGTTGAATTCTTCGAGAAATTGCCCGATTGGCCACTTCACGTGGCATCATGCCGGCCCTCGTGGTGTTCGGGTGATCCGGACGCCGAAGCCGCTTGTCGTGGACCCTCGTACGTTGAATTCTGTCGTCATGATTCTCCCGCTTCCACCGATCCGGCCGCGTTGGTCGATCCTGACCGTCGTCACGGTTTTCGCCACTGCCACGATATTGTTTGCCGATCCGGCCGACGCCGCCGAGACGGCAAAAAAACCGCCACCGGCCCGCCAGAGTGGGAAGAAGGTCGAGGCGACACCCTATGTACCCAAACCCATCGAGCCGCTGCTGACCCGCGACCAACTCCGAGCCTGCATGGCGCTTCAGACGCGCAACAAGGAGCGGGCTGCCGAAGTGACCCGCATGCAGTCCGAGATCACGGTGCAGACCGATCAGGTCAAGCGCGACGGTGAGGCCTTGCGGGCCGACCTGGCGACACTCGATCGCAGCAATGCCGAAGCAGTGAGCGCCTATAACCAGCGCGCCACAAGCCGAACCCAGCAGGTCGTCGATTTCGAGGCCAAGGTGGCTGATTTCAATGCCAAGGTGCAGGCCTTCGATGATGGTCGTGCCAACTATGCGCGCGACTGTGAGAATCGAAAGTTCGATGAAAAAGACGAGAAGGCGCTGCTCAAGGAACCTTGAGCCGGCAGGAACTGCTCATGGCATGAGTTGCTGCGGCGGCCTGGCGGGCAGCAATCGATCGAGCCCGGCAAGAAAGCTTGCAAACCGGATGGGCTTGGTCCAGTAGTCGTCGAATCCTGCCGCTCTGGCGCGGGCAACGTCTTCGGGCATCACGTTGGCTGACAGTGCAACGCAACAGGTTGCTGCCGTCTGCGGCTCAGCGCGAAGCCGTCGCAGCACCTCGAATCCGTCGATGTCGGGCAGGTGGATATCGATCAGGATGAGGTCGGGCTGAAATCGCGTGGCCCGGCCGACC
>JBBRID010000246.1:0-6365 GCA_038221635.1 Burkholderiales bacterium | reverse complement strand
GGCCGTGCAGCTGGCACAAGCGTGGCAACCGTGGCGAAGTTATGCGGTGTTGCGCCTGTGGAACAGCCTCGGCTGCGCACCGAACCTGAAAGAAGCCCAGCCATGAAGACAAACCTTTCCACCCTGTCACGCCGACTCAGCGCCCAGACGACCTGGCAATCACCGCTCGGCGAGATGCTGCTGGCCAGAACCCCGGCCGGACTCGCCGGGGTCTGGTTCGCCGGCCAGAAAGACCATCCCGGCGCGCTCGCTGCGCCGTCGGTCGACGACGACCCGGTGTTGCGAGCCTCGATCGACGAACTCGCAGCCTACTTCGACGGTGGCGCGATCTCATTTACCCAACGACTCGATATGCACGGCACGCCATTCCAGCTCGCGGTCTGGCGCGCCTTGCTGCTGATCGATGCTGGAGAAACCAGCAGCTACGCGGCAATCGCGCGCGCCGTCGGCTCGCCGAATGCGATGCGCGCGGTCGGCGCAGCGATCGGCAAAAACCCTGTTTCGGTGATCGTGCCTTGCCACCGCGTCATTGGCAGCAGCGGTGCATTGACCGGCTACGCTGGTGGCCTCGACCGCAAGCGTGCCTTGCTGTCGCTGGAAGGGATCGTCCCCGAGAGGGTGCGCCAGTCGAAGTCCGTGTCGCCGATTCAGGTCGCCGCGTGAAGCCACGCGATTTGCTCGAGCTGATCAGCCTGGCCGCCCTGTGGGGTGCGTCGTTTCTGTTCATGCGGGTAGGGGCCGGGCAATTCGGTGCAGTGGCACTGGCTGCGCTGCGCGTGACCGGTGCGGCAGCAGTGCTGATTCCGCTCGTCGTCTACCGGCGCGAGCTCGTCGCGCTTGGCAACAACTGGAAGCCGATCCTGATTCTCGGCATCACCAATTCCGTGATCCCGTTTCTTGCATTCGCCTACGCGATGTTGACGATCAGCGGCGGCTTGAGCAGCATCTTCAACGCGGCCTCGCCACTGTTTGCCGCGACGATCGCCTGGCTGTGGTTGAACGATCGCCTGAATGTGTCGCGAACCGTCGGTCTGTTGATCGGCTTTGCCGGCGTGATCGGTCTGGTGCTCAGCAAATCGGGAATTGGCACCGGCACTGGTGGCGGATCGACATTGCTCGCGGTGCTGGCCTGCATCGTGGCGGCATCGGCCTACGGCTTCTCGGCCAATTTCACCAAACGATATCTGGCGGGCGTGCCGACGATGGCGGTGGCGGCGGGCAGTCAACTGTCGGCGACATTCGTGCTGGCGATTCCAGCTGTGCTGTTCTGGCCCGAGGTGACGCCAGGGGTCGCGGCCTGGGCCGGGCTGGCGGCGCTTGCGGTGTTTTGCACCGGATTGGCCTATGTGATCTTCTTTCGTCTGATCGCCAATGTCGGACCGGCCAATGCGATCACGGTGACATTCCTGATCCCTGCTTTTGCGGTCGGCTGGGGGGCGATGTTTCTCGGCGAACAGGTCACGCTCGAGATGCTGATCGGCTGCGCCGTGATCCTGTTCGGCACCGCGCTGGCGGTCGGGGTGCTGAAACCGGCGGTGCTGGCGCGGTGATCAGTCAGCTTGTTCAGGGAGCCAGATAGAACTGCAGCCAACCGTCGAGCGGCAGATCGGACGGCATGCCTTCGGCAATGTCGAGGCCATTCGCGAGTTCCCAGGTCGAATCGAACCAGCCACTCGACGCGATTTCGTCGACACCGGCGTCGACGGCCTGCAGCTGCAACTCGAGTGCACCGAGCCTGCGCAAGGCGATCAGCGCAGCAGCCTCGGCGTCCATCTTTTTCACGGTCGGCACCACGTGCCCGAACTGGCCACCAAAGGGAAGACTCTGCAACGGCCCCGGGCGGCGCTGCGGGCGCAGGTTCAGATCGCTGCGGTTCGCCGGAAGCCGAAAGTTCAGTGTTGCCATGGTCATCGCTCCGTGTGGTTGGTCTTGGTGCCGAATTGCTTCGCCTGGCGCCAGTTTCTGCGCTGGGGCCGCTGCCAACCATCCCACCTCAGACGGACTCGAGGGGCGCACTCCTCGGGGGGTAGGCGCGGTTGGGTGTCGTTTGGGCACGCAGTCGACGCTGATGCATCACACTGCAAACATGGCAACCAGCAACACCGTGCGCACCCGATGATCTATTGGCTTCTGGCTGACGACGACCCGCTGCCCGACACCTCGGCCGCATTGCTGACCGACTCGGAGGCGCCCGGTCTGCTCGCCGCAGGCGGCAGCTTGAGCCCGCAGCGCCTGCGCGAGGCCTACAGCCACGGGGTGTTTCCGTGGTTCAGCGACGGCCAGCCGGTGTTGTGGTGGTCGCCGGATCCGCGGATGGTCTTGCAGACCAGAGAGTTCAAGCTGTCGCGTTCATTGCGCAAGAGCTTGGCGAAATTCATTCGCACACCGGGCTGCGAAATTCGCGTCGACAGCGACTTTGCTGGCGTCATCACGGCCTGCGCAGGCAGGGCACGCGCGGGTCAAAGCGGCACCTGGATCGTCGATCCGATGATCCAGGCCTATCTGTGCTGGCACCGCCTCGGCGCCGTGCACAGTGTCGAGACCTGGATCGATGGCGAACTGGTCGGCGGACTGTACGGCGTCAACCTGGGCCGGATGTTTTTTGGCGAGTCGATGTTTGCAAGGCGTACCGACGCCTCGAAGATCGCGCTGGCAGCGCTGGTCTGCCTGTGCAGGGAACACGGGATCGAGGTGATCGACTGCCAGCAAAACACCGGCCACCTGGCATCGCTCGGCGCAGCCGAATGGCCACGCAGCCGGTTCGAGCAACACCTGCGGGCCACCGTCGCGCTGACAGCGCCTGCCGACTGGACCTATCATCCAGACCTGTGGCGGCACCTGCTCGAATCCGAGCCGCGCTGCCCCGACACGCCCGAGGAATCTGGCACGTGACCCATCCAAAAGAGCTTCCGCTCGCGACACTGCAGTTCTACGCCACCGCGCCTTATCCGTGCAGCTACCTCGCTGGCCGGATGGCGCGTTCGCAAGTGGCGACGCCCAGCCACCTGATCCACGCCGATGCCTATTCCAGCCTGGTCGGCAACGGTTTTCGTCGCAGCGGCATGTTCACCTACCGACCCTATTGCGACGGCTGCCGCGCCTGCGTGCCGCTGCGCGTCCCGGCAGCCAGCTTCGAGCCCACCCGCAGCCAGCGTCGCGCCTGGAGCCGCCACGCCAATCTGCAGGCCCGCGTGCTGCGGCTCGGCTTCGTGCCCGAGCATTACCAGCTCTACCTCCGCTACCAGGGTGGCCGGCACAGCGGCGGCGGCATGGATCACGACAGCATCGATCAATACACCCAGTTTCTCTTGCAAAGCCGGGTCCACTCGCGGCTGGTCGAATTCCGCGAGCCGTCCGCAGACGGCAGCGATGCACCGGGCAAGCTGAAGATGGTGTCGATCCTCGACGTGTTGAGCGACGGACTGTCGGCGGTTTATACCTTTTACGAGCCGGAACCGCGAACCAGCTACGGCACCTACAACGTGATGTGGCAGATCGAGCAGACGCGCCAGTTGCGACTGCAACATGTCTATCTCGGCTACTGGATCGAGCAGAGTCCGAAAATGGCCTACAAGTCGCAGTTCACTCCGTACGAGTGCCTGGTCGACGGCCAATGGCAGCCGATGTCCGGCTGCGCCGCGGCTCAAAAGGATCGCTGAGTCGACGACCTGCGCCGCATGGCGCAACACCCGCCAGTCGGCGCATTAGCGTTTCAGCGAATTGACACGGGCCACCCCGTCACGCACGATTTGCCTCTGCGTGGCCGCGCTGTTGCATGCCCGTTCGCATTTCAGAAAATGGAGACAAACGTATGACTGGTTTCTTGTCGCGTGCGATGGTGGGGCTGTCCGCCCTGCTGTTCGCCAGCTTCTCCCTTGCCCAGAACATCTCGATCGCCACCGGCGGCACCGGAGGCGTCTACTACCCCATCGGTGGCGGCCTGGCGGCGGTGCTGTCCAAACACGTGCCGGGCATGCAGGCCACGGCCGAGGTCACCGGCGGCTCCGTGGACAACCTCAAGCTCATCGGCAGCGAAAAGCCCTATGTAGCCTTCACCATGGCCGACGCCGCCCTCGACGCGCTGAAGGGCGAAGACAAGTTCAAGGGCAACAAGGTGCCCGTGCGCACGCTGATGGTGCTCTACCCGAACCGCATGCACGTCGTCACGGTCGAAGGCAAGGGCATCACCAAGATGTCGGACCTGAAGGGCAAGAACGTCTCCACCGGTTCGCCGGGCAGTGCCACCGAAGTCATGGCCTTCCGCATCATCGAGGCGGCCGGCCTGGACAAGGACAAGGACATGAAGCGCGAGCGCCTGGGAGTGGCCGAGTCCGTCAATGCGCTGAAGGACAACAAGATCGACGCCTTCTTCTGGGTGGGCGGCCTGCCCACGGCGGCTGTCACCGACCTGGCCAATACCCCTGGCACCAAGATCAAGATGATCGACCACTCCGAAGTGGTGGCCAAGATGAACCAGAAGTACGGCCAGCTCTACGTGGAAGACTCCATCCCCAAGGCGGTTTACAAGGGCATGGACACCGACAACAAGCAGGCCACGGTGATGAACCTGCTGGTGGCACACGAGAAGATGGACGACAAGACGGCGTACAACATCGTGAAGGCGGTGTTCGACAAGAAAGCCGACCTGGTGGCCGTGCACAAGGAAGCCGAGAACTTCAAGTTGGAGAACCAGACAGCGTCTGCCTCGCCGATGCCCTGGCACCCTGGCGCGGTGAAGTACTTCGCCGAAAAGGGCATCAAGCTCAACTGAGCGGCCTCCCGCCAGCCCCGCCGCCCGGCGGGGTTTGTCTTTTTGCGTGCCCGATCGAAGAAAAAAGATGGCTGAGCAGGTTGCGGTGGTGACGGAAGAGGCCCTCGCCAAGGCGCAGGACTTCATCGAGGAGGAAGAGGGCGCGGCCAACCGGCTGACCGGCTGGCGCGCCGCCTGCCTGACGGTGCTGGCCGTCGGGGTGTCGCTGTTCCACCTGTACGCCGCCTATTCCATCGTACCGACACAGACCCTGCGCCCCGTGCACGTGGCAATGGTGCTGGTGTTGACTTTCCTGATGTTCCCCATCGCCAAGCGCTACCGCCATCGCATCATGTGGTGGGATCTCGCGTTCGCGTCGCTGGCGATTGCCGTGGTGGCTTACCTGCTGGCGGGCGGCGATGACTTCACCGACCGCAATACGTCCCCCCTGCCCTGGGACATCGTGTTTGGCGTGGCGCTGGTGTTCCTGGTGCTGGAGGCGATGCGCCGCACGGCGGGCTGGGTGATGCCGGTGGTCACCACCTGCTTCATCCTCTATGCGCTGTTCGGTGCCTGGCTGCCTTCGCCGTGGACGCACAAGGGCTACGAATTGGGCCGGTTGGTCGGCCACCTGTACATGACACTGGAAGGCATCTTCGGCGTGGCGGTGGACGTGGCCTCGTCGCTGATCATCCTGTTCACCATCTTCGGCGCGTTCCTGCAGTTCTCGGGTGCCGGCAAGTTCTACATCGATTTCTCGTTCTCCGCGATGGGCGGCAAGCCGACGGGGGCGGGGCGCACGGTGGTGCTGGCGTCGTTCCTGCTGGGTGGACCTTCCGGCTCGGGCGTCGCGACGACGGTCACGCTCGGCTCCGTGGCCTGGCCCATGCTCGCCAAGGCCGGCTACGAGCGCAACGCGGCGGGCGGTTTGCTGGCCGCCGGCGGCCTGGGCGCCATCATCTCGCCGCCGGTGCTGGGCGCAGCGGCCTTCCTGATCGCCGAGTTCCTTAAGATCTCCTACCTCGACGTGCTGCTGATGGCGGTGATTCCCACACTGCTGTTCTACCTGGCGCTGTTCCTGATGGTCGAGATCGACGCGCGCAAGTACGACATGGGCCGCACGGTGTTCGCGCAGGCGGTGCCGCTGTGGCACCTGACCCGGCGCTACTGGTTCCACTTTCTCTCCCTCATCTCCATCATCGCCTTCATGATGTGGGGCTATTCGCCCGTGCTGTCGGTGTTCTACGCGACCCTGGTCACGCTGGTCACGAGCTTCATCCGGGCCGAATGCGCGCTGATTCCGCGCGAGGTGTTCCGGGGCGAAGGCCCCATCCTCAAGAAGCTCTGGAACTCGAACCTGGTGAAGGCGCTGGAGGCGGGCACCACGGGGGTACTCGGCGTGGCCGCCACCTGCGCCGGTGCCGGCATCATCGTCGGTGTGGTCACGCTGACCGGGCTGGGGCTGAAGTTCAGCTCCATCGTCATCGACCTGGCGGGCGGCTCGTTGCTGTTGACTGCAATCTACACCTCGCTGGTGGTGTGGGTCGTCGGACTTGCCGTGCCGGTGACGGCCTCGTACATCATTTGTGCCGTCATCGCCGCGCCCGCCCTCATC
>JBBRID010000245.1:0-6386 GCA_038221635.1 Burkholderiales bacterium | reverse complement strand
TGCGCCTCTGACAGGGCGCCGCCGAAGACCGTGAAATCCTGGCTGAAGACGAAGACCAGCCGGCCGTTGATCATGCCGTAGCCGATGATCACGCCGTCGCCAGGGATCTTGTTGTCCTGCATGCCGAAGTCGTGGCAACGGTGCTCGACGAACATGTCCCATTCCTCGAAGGTGCCGGAATCCAGCAGCAACTCGATGCGCTCGCGCGCCGTCAGCTTGCCTTTGCCGTGTTGCGCGGCAATGCGTTTCTCACCGCCGCCGAGGCGCGCCTTGGCGCGTTTTTCCTCGAGCATCTGCTGGATGTCATGCATGGAAAGTTTCTCCCTCGTCAATTGGTTCGTTCGGCGAGCACCGCGTCGTCGCCACGGTAAAACATTTCGAGCAGGCTGCGCGCGGCCACCGAGGCGGCAACCCGCCCGGCCCGTACCTCTGCAGTCCACTGCGGCAACGCTTCGCGCACCCCAGGCTGGTGGCGAAATGCCGACTTCAATCCGGCATCGATGCGTTCCCACATCCAGGCCTCGTGCTGAGCGCGGCGCCTGGCAGCTATGCGGCCATTGGCGCCCTGCGATTCGCGAAACTGACTCACCTGTTGCCAGAACGATTCGATGCCGGCGCCTTTCAACGCGCTCAACTGCATGACCTGCGGATGCCATACCGAACCGTCGTGGGCGGTGAACATGCCGAGCAATCGCATCGCGCTGGTGATCTGCGCACGAGCCCGCGTGGCGGCATCTTCGTCGAGGTCTGCCTTGTTGATCACGACCAGATCGGCCAACTCCATCACACCCTTCTTGATCGCCTGCAGGTCGTCGCCGGCATTGGGCAATTGCAGCAGAACGAACAAATCGGTCATCGCGGCAACGGCCACTTCACTCTGGCCGACGCCGACGGTCTCGACGATCACCACGTCGAAGCCCGCCGCTTCGCAGACCAGCATCGCTTCGCGGCTGCGCTCTGCGACACCGCCCAGCGTTCCCGATGCCGGGCTCGGGCGGATGAAGGCGCGCTCGTCGACCGACAACTTCTCCATCCGCGTCTTGTCACCGAGGATCGATCCGCCGGAGAGACTCGAAGACGGGTCAACAGCGAGGACGGCGACTCGGTGCGCCCGCTCGATCAGGTACAGGCCGAGCGCCTCGATGAAGGTGCTTTTGCCAACGCCGGGAACACCCGAGATACCCAGCCTCAGCGACTTGCCGCTGTGCGGCAACACGGCATTCAGCAGCGCATCGGCGCGCAGGCGATGGTCGGCACGTGTCGATTCAAGCAGAGTGATGGATTTCGCAATCGCCCGCCGCCGCGCCATCGGCGAGTCGCCGAGCAGATGATCGAGCAATTGCTGTTCGGTCGCCCCCAGAGGGCTTGCGCGAGTCATGCGCGTCCCCCGCCGACGCGACAAGACGATGCGTTGAGACCCCCTCCCCCACTGGGAGAGGGAGCAAATGCCGGCGCGAACGAGAGGTGCAGCGTGCTCACCGCTGTTGCGCCGGGCGCAGGTAGTAGAGGTCCCATTCACCTTCGGCCTGCAGCACGAAACCATGCCGCAGGTAGAAGCGGTTGGCCGCGCTGTGCTTCAACGCCGTCAGCGAGACCGCCTTGCCTTTGGCATCGGCTTCGCTGAGCACGCGGTCCAGCACCCAGGAACCGATGCCACGGCCCTGCGCATTCGGATGCACATACAGGTGATCGAGTAGCCAATCCTTCTCGCGCGGCTGCACGACCACGAAGCCGACCAACTCACCACTTTGCTGGATGTTCCGTGTATAGGCGGGCAGATATCCGCGGCTCAGGCGTTCACGGACGCGTTGCGGATCGAAGTGGCCGGCGCGCTCCAGACTTTCGCGCATCGCGGCCATCCGCAAGGCCAGCAGCGCTTCAAAATCGCCCTCCCCAGCCGGCGTCAACTGCAGGCCAATCGGCAGTGGATGCTGGTCGTCGGGCATTGGTGAGGCGTCCACTCAGGCGCTCGCCTGCGCCGACCGTATGTGTTCGAGTACGCTCTTGGCGCTGACCGGAACTGGCGTGCCGGGCCCGTAGATACCTTTCACGCCGGCCTGGTACAGAAAGTCGTAGTCCTGCGCTGGAATCACGCCGCCAACGAAGACGACGATGTCGTCGCCGCCTTGCACCTTCAGCGATTCGATGATCGCCGGTACCAGTGTCTTGTGGCCGGCCGCGAGTGTCGAGACGCCGACCGCATGGACGTCGTTTTCAATCGCCTGGCGCGCACATTCTTCCGGGGTCTGGAAGAGCGGACCGATGTCGACATCGAAACCGAGGTCGGCAAACGCAGTGGCCACGACCTTGGCTCCGCGATCGTGGCCGTCCTGCCCCAGCTTGGCGATCATCACGCGCGGCCGACGCCCCGCTTCGTCGGCAAATGCCTTGATTTCAGTCTTCAAGAGATCCCAGCCTTCCGCACCATCGTAGGAGGCCGCATAGACACCGCTGACTTGCTGGATATTGGCGCGGTGGCGGCCGAACACCTTCTCCAACGCATCGCTGATTTCACCCACCGTTGCGCGCAGGCGCATCGCCTTGATGCTGAGGTCCAGCAGGTTGCCGTCGCCGGCTGCGGCCGCCGCGGTCAGGGCATCGAGGGCATCCTGCACTGCTGCGCCATCGCGGGCGTCCCGAACAGCCTTGAGACGGGCAATCTGGCCATCGCGCACCTTGACGTTGTCGACCTCCAGGATGTCGACCGCGTCGTGGGTCTTCAGCTTGTATTTGTTGACGCCGACGATCACGTCTTTTCCGCAGTCGATGCGGGCCTGTTTTTCAGCTGCGCTGGCCTCGATCTTCAATTTGGCCCAACCCGAATCGACCGCCTTGGTCATGCCGCCCATGACCTGCACTTCCTCGATGATTGCCCAGGACGCATCGGCCATGTCCTGCGTCAGCTTCTCCATCATGTACGAGCCTGCCCAGGGGTCGACGACGTTCGCAATGTGGGTCTCTTCCTGGATGATCAATTGCGTGTTGCGGGCGATGCGCGAGGAAAATGCGGTCGGCAGCGCAATCGCTTCGTCGAAGCTGTTGGTATGCAGGCTTTGCGTGCCGCCAAAAACCGCAGCCATCGCCTCGATCGTCGTGCGCACGATGTTGTTGTACGGGTCCTGCTCGGTCAGGCTCCAGCCCGAGGTCTGGCAATGGGTGCGCAGCATCAGGCTCTTCGGATTCTTGGCGCCGAAGCCGCTCATGATCCGGTACCACAACAGCCTGGCCGCGCGCATCTTGGCGATTTCCAGGTAGAAATTCATTCCGATCGCCCAGAAGAAGCTCAGGCGTGGCGCGAATCCGTCGACATCGAGGCCCTTGGCCAATGCAGTCTTCACATATTCCTGCCCATCGGCCAGCGTGAACGCCAACTCCAGCGCCTGGTTGGCGCCGGCTTCCTGCATGTGATAGCCGGAAATGCTGATGGAGTTGAACTTCGGCATGTGCGTGGCCGTGTACTCGATGATGTCGCCGATGATCCGCATGCTCGGCTCGGGCGGGTAGATGTATGTGTTGCGAACCATGAACTCCTTCAGGATGTCGTTCTGGATCGTTCCACTGAGCTTTTCCTGCGCCACGCCCTGCTCTTCCGCCGCCACGATGTAGCCGGCCAGCACCGGCAGCACGGCGCCATTCATCGTCATCGATACGCTGACCTTGTCCAACGGGATCTGATCGAACAGGATCTTCATGTCCTCGATCGAATCGATCGCCACCCCGGCCTTGCCGACATCGCCGGTGACCCGCGGATGGTCGCTGTCGTAGCCGCGATGCGTAGCCAGGTCGAAAGCGACGCTGACGCCCTGCCCGCCGGCAGCCAGCGCCTGTCGGTAGAAGGCGTTCGAATCCTCGGCTGTCGAAAAGCCGGCGTATTGACGCAGTGTCCACGGCCGCACCGCATACATCGTGGCCTGGGGGCCGCGGATATACGGAGCAAAGCCCGGCAGCGTGTCGGTGAAAGGCAAGCCGTTCAGATCGGCCGCGGTATACAGCGGCTTCACGACCAAGCCCTCGGGCGTGTTCCAGTTCAGAGCGTCCAGATTGCCGTCGGGTGCCGACTTGGCAGCGGCCTTGGCCCACGCATCCAGCTGTGCCGAGTCGGCAAGTTGCTTCATTGATTCAGGTGCTGATGACATTGCTTGCAATCCATGATCGGCGAGAGCCCGGCTGCGGGTTTATCCCTTGCCTCTGGCCCGAATGGCAGACTACCATAATTCAATTTTGAATTATACTGATTTCATCGCGAACTGGAAGCCCCCTCCCATGTCAGCTATGGTCAAGCCGAACACCGAAGGCCTGCCCACCCGCGCTTTGTACGAGCAGGTGGCCGAGCGCCTGCGTTCGCAAATCCTCAGCCATCGGCTCGCGCCAGGAAGCTGGATCGACGAGCAGGCCTTCACGGCAGAGTTCGGCATCAGCCGCACCCCCCTGCGCGAGGCATTGAAGGTGCTGGCTGCCGAAGGTCTGGTCACGATGAAGCTTCGTCGCGGCGCTTATGTCACCGAGGTATCGGAGCGCGATCTGGCCGAGGTCTATCACCTGATGGCGCTGCTCGAAAGCGATGCCGCCGCGACGGTCGCCGCCAATGCAAGCGACGATGAAATCGCCCAGCTGCAACAACTGCACGACGAACTGGAGCGCCGCATCGATGACCGTGAGGCATTTTTCGCCGCCAACGAAGGGTTTCACATGCGGTTGCTGGCACTCGCCGACAATCGATGGCGCATCCAGGTGGTCGCCGATCTGCGCAAGGTGATGAAGCTGAACCGGCACCATTCGTTGTTCAGACAGGGCCGCGTCGAGGCTTCGCTTCAAGAGCACCGCGATCTGATGGCCGCGATTCGGGTCCACGACGCCGAGCAGGCCCGGCGCCTGATGCATCGACACATCGCGGCAGGGCGGGAAGCGGCAGCGGGTATTTGATGCACGGTTGAGTCGAGAACCACGCGACCTTCGCGCGCGCTACGATCGTCGCTCGCCGTCATTCGACGCACCACCGGCCAAATTCGGCCTTCACCATTTGCATAGCGCCGCCATGTTCAGACAAGTTCTGCTTTTTACCCATCTCGCCGGCGTCATCATCTGGGTCGGCGGCATGTTTTTCGCCTATTTCTGTTTGCGTCCGGCTGCCGCGTCGGTGCTCGAGCCGCCTAAGCGCTTGCCATTGTGGACGGCCACTTTCGCCCGCTTCTTGCCGATCGCTGCGGTCACAGTCGTTTTGATCCTCGGCAGTGGCCTTGTCATGATGTTGCAGGTCGGGATGGCGTTCGCTCCGATCGGATGGCACGTGATGTTCGGTCTCGGACTGCTGATGACCGGTGTCTTCATCTACGTCTACGCCCGCCTCTTTCCACGCCTGCGGCGGCACAGCGCAGCTGCCAACTGGCCGGAGGCCGCCAAGGCGCTGAATGCGATTCGCCACATGGTGGCGGTCAACCTCGTGCTGTCGGTCTGCACGGTTGCAGCTGTCGCATTCGCGCGCTGACTCACACTGCCGCACTTGCGATGAACAAGGATCCGATCCGGCTGTCACTGATTGCGGCCATCGACCGCAACCGCCTGATCGGCGTCGACAGCGAACGCATGCCTTGGCACTTGCCGGAAGACCTGCGTCACTTCAAGCGCATGACGCTGGGCAAACCGGTCATCATGGGCCGCCGCACCTTCGAATCGATCGGCAGGCCGCTGCCGGGCCGGCTCAACATCGTGCTGACCCGCGGGCAGTCGGTCACACCGATCGCCGGTCAATTGCAGCCGGCAGCTGATCTGGCCAACGCACGAAGTCTCGCTGAGACCTGGATCAGGCAGCGAGCCAGCAATCAAGATTCACTTGCAGCGGCGGGCGATGCGACCGCCGCCGAGGTGATGGTGATCGGCGGCGCACAGATCTATGAGCAGGCGCTTGCCCACGCCGACCGCCTGTACCTGACGGAGATCGCCGCCGAGTTTGCCGGCAACAACCATTTCCCTGCCTTTGCGCAGATGCGCCCGGGTTGGACCGAGATCGAACGCGACACCCGCCAGGGTCGCACAGACGCCGAACCGGCCTACGCTTTTGTCACCTACGATCGCAATCGATGACTGCGCAGCCGAGCCGCAATCGGCATCCCGGCTTCAAAGTCGTCATCTGCAGGAGCATCAGATGAAACTGTTCATTTCCCCCCGAGCACCGAACCCCCGTCGCGTCCAGATGTTCATTGCCGAAAAAGGCATTGCCGACATCGAGTTCGTGCTGGTAGAGATTGGCAAGGATCAGCACCGCAGCGAAGAATACGTCGCCAAGAGTCCGCTGGCCAAGGTGCCGGTACTCGAGCTCGACGACGGTCGCGTGCTCGGCGAGACCCGCGCGATCTGCGGCTACCTCGAAGGCGTTCATCCAGAGCCGA
>JBBRID010000244.1:0-6391 GCA_038221635.1 Burkholderiales bacterium | reverse complement strand
GGCGTAACGCTGCGTGACCTGGTGCATGCGATTCCGCTGTATGCGATCAAGGCCGGATTGCTGACGGTGGCCAAGGCTGGCAAGAAGAATGTGTTCTCCGGCCGCATCCTCGAAATCGAAGGTCTACCAGATCTGAAGGTCGAGCAGGCTTTCGAGTTGTCGGATGCTTCGGCCGAACGCAGCGCCGCCGGCTGCACCGTCAAGCTCAATCCCGAGCCGATCAAGGAGTACCTGAACAGCAACGTCGTGCTGATGAAGAACATGATCGCGGACGGTTACGCCGACAAGCGCACGCTGCAGCGGCGCATCGAGGCGGTCGAGGCCTGGCTGGCTGATCCGCATTTGCTCGAAGCTGACAAGGATGCCGAATACCACACGGTGATCGAGATCGATCTGAACGATCTGAAGGAACCGGTGTTGTGCTGCCCGAACGATCCGGACGACGCCAAGCTGCTCAGCGAAGTCGCCGGTACCAAGATCGACGAGGTGTTCATCGGCTCGTGCATGACCAATATCGGACACTTCCGCGCCGCATCCAAGCTGCTGGAAGGCAGACGCGACATCCCGGTAAAACTGTGGATCGCTCCGCCGACCAAAATGGACGCGCAGGAGTTGACCAAGGAAGGTCACTACGGCACCTTCGGCACGGCCGGAGCACGCATGGAAATGCCGGGCTGCAGCCTGTGCATGGGCAACCAGGCGCAGGTCAGGGAGGGCGCAACCGTGGTCTCGACCAGCACCCGCAACTTCCCGAACCGGCTCGGCAAGAACGCCAACGTCTACCTGGCATCAGCCGAACTGGCGGCGATTGCGTCGAAACTGGGTCGTATTCCGACGCTGGCGGAATACCAGGCCGACATGGGCGTGATCAATGCTGACGGCAGCAAGATCTACAAATACATGAACTTCGACCAGATCGAAGAATATGCCGAGACGGCCAAGGGCGTGACTGCCTGATCCGAGTGAACCTCAAGCGCGTCGCCTGTATCAACCGGTGGCGCGCGTTGGATCTGCAACGGCTCAGGCACGCTCCGGGGCGATTTCGGTCGCATATTCGACCAGTTCACCAAGGATGTGCTGGCTTCGCTCGTCGTCATGGGTTTCGACGAGTTCATCGATGTGCTCGAAATAGGCTGGCAGATTTTGCGCGCCGCCGGCGCCACCGTGCAGCCGCTCCGATCGGTGCATGTCCCAGCGCTGCTGTTCGGCGTTACTCAGGCTGTGCGGGAAATTGCGCGCCCGGTAGCGAAACAGCAACTCTTCCAGCCGATGGTCGGCAAATGCCGGCGTTCGCTCAGCCAACTGCTCCGGGCTGATTTCGCGCAAGCGTTGCAGCGTGCGCCGATCGTCGTTTGAGACAAAGCCACCGTAGAGGTCTTCGTCGACATCGAGTTCCGCCAGCGCCGTACTGCGTTTGAAAACATCGGGCCAGATCCCGGCCATCGACGGGCCGTGGCGGGCCGCCAGCGCGGCATGGCGCAGCGCCAGGCTCAGGTCTATGCCCCAGTGCGCAGCCCGCTCATCGCTCAGGGTTTTCAAGCGCGCGATCACGATCGGCGACTTGTTCAGGTGAATGGACTTGATCGGCAGGCGGCGTTGACCTTCCGGTAGATCTTCGGTACGCCCGAACATCCGCGAGCGGATCTCGTCGACCCCCAGGTGGAACAGCTCGCTGGGGTCTTCGGCCAGATCCCAGACAATGACCTCGTTCTTGTTGGTTGGATGGGGCGCCAGCGGCCAGACCACGGCCAGGCAGCCGCGGTTCGTGCCGTACATGCCCGACACGTGCAGAAACGGCTGACCGGCCTGCTGGGCAATGTTCATTTCGTCGATCACCGCTTGTTTGCTGCGCAGGCGCAGGCAGAAATCCCAAAGACGCGGTTGTTTCGCCTTGACCAGACGCGCCATTGCGATCGTCGCCCGCACGTCCGACAAGGCATCGTGTGCCGCGTCGTGAGCCAGGCCATTGGCCCGGGTCAGGTGTTCGAGCCGGAACGACGGCTGGCCATCGTCATTGCTCGGCCATTCGATGCCGTCGGGCCGCAACGCGAAGGTGCAGCGCAGCACATCGAGCAGGTCCCAGCGGCCGCATTCGTTCTGCCACTCGCGCGCATAGGGATCGATCAGGTTGCGCCAGAACAAGAAGCGGGTCACTTCGTCGTCGAAGCGGATGCTGTTGTAGCCGACGCCCACCGTTCCCGGAAATGCCAGTTCGGATTCGATATCGGCAGCAAAGGCATGTTCGACCAGCCCCTGCTCCAGGCACTGCTGCGGCAAAATGCCGGTCAACAGGCAGGCCTCCGGTTCAGGCAGATAGTCGGGCGCCGGGCGGCAGAACATCATCCGCGGCGCGCCGATCTCGTTGAGTTCGGCATCGGTGCGCACGCCCGCAAACTGCGCCGGCCGATCGCGGCGAGGCGAGCGGCCGAAGGTTTCGTAGTCGTGCCAGTAGAAGCTGAAATTGCTCATGTGGGCAGGCGCATGCGAACCTGGGCGCAACTTGATGTCATGGGCTTACGATAGCGCATCGACCTTATCCCGAGCGACACCCGCTCTCCCCCATTCGGCGGGCCGCTCATCGATCAGTGCAAAGTCAACGCAAGGAGTCGGCATGGCCAGTTCGAAAACATCTGCATCGTCTGTTTCTGGTGGCAGCAAAGCCCCGAAGCACCCCTTTGCCAATACGCTTAAGACATTCAAGACCAGCTCGGGAAAGTTGGGCGCATTCCATTCGCTGCCGCAACTCGCCAAACAGTTTCCCAATGTCGCACGGTTGCCGATCTCGATGCGCATCGTGCTCGAGTCGGTGCTGCGCAACTGCGATGGCAGGAAGGTCACGCTCGAGCATGTGGCGCAGCTCGCCAACTGGCAACCCAATGCGCAGCGCAGCGAAGAGATTCCGTTCGTAGTCGCCCGCGTCGTACTACAGGATTTCACGGGCGTGCCCTTGCTGGTCGATCTGGCCGCGATGCGCAACGTTGCCGCGGCGATGGGCAAGAACGCGAAGGCGATCGAGCCGCTGGTGCCGGTCGACCTGGTCGTCGACCACAGCATCATGGTCGATCACTACGGAAGCAAAAAGGCCATCGACCTGAACATGAAGCTCGAATTCAAGCGCAACGAAGAGCGCTACGAATTCATGAAATGGGGCATGCAGGCCTTCGATACCTTCCGTGTCGTGCCGCCCGGCTTCGGCATCGTGCATCAGGTCAACCTGGAATATCTGGCGCGCGGCGTGTTCCAGAACAAGCCGGCGAAGCGCGGCGACGCACCGCTTTACTACCCCGACTCCCTGGTCGGCACCGACAGCCACACCACGATGATCAACGGCATCGGCGTAGTCGGTTGGGGAGTCGGCGGCATCGAGGCCGAAGCCGGCATGCTGGGCCAGCCGGTCTATTTCCTGACCCCCGATGTCGTCGGTTTCGAGCTGCGCGGCAGACTGCGCGAAGGCGTCACCGCGACCGACCTGGTACTGACGGTCACCGAGATTCTGCGTCAGCACAAGGTGGTGGGCAAGTTCGTCGAATTCTTCGGCGAGGGCACGGCCAGCCTCGCGCTCCCCGATCGCGCAACGATCGGCAACATGGCTCCTGAATACGGCGCCACGATGGGCTTCTTTCCGGTCGACGAGCGCACCATCGACTATTTCAAGGGCACTGGCCGCACAAAAGCCGAGATCGAGGCCTTCGAAGCCTATTTCCGCGCGCAGAAGATGTTCGGCATTCCGAAGGCCGGCGAAATCGACTATTCGCAGGTGGTCACGCTCGATCTCGGCAGC
The DNA here is from genome assembly GCA_038221635.1 of Burkholderiales bacterium. GTDB lineage: Bacteria > Pseudomonadota > Gammaproteobacteria > Burkholderiales > Burkholderiaceae_C > Ideonella_A. The sequence goes on along the minus strand of JBBRID010000244.1, from coordinate 2,610 downwards.
GTGTCGCCCAGCCTGGCTGGCCCGAAGCGGCCGCAGGACCGGATCGATCTCGGTCAGGTCAAACCGCAATTCGCGGCGCTGTTTTCAAGGCCGCCGGCCGAGAACGGCTTCAATCAGCCGGCTGACCGGCTGACGCAACGCTTCGAGCTGTCCTCGGTCGGGCAGTCAGCGCAAGGCAACGAGCGCAATGCCGTTGAACCAGGCGCACCACGCCAAGTGGTCGAGATGGTCGACAACAAGACGACCATGAGTGCCGCCCATGCCAGGACACCGAACAAGAAGCTACCACTGACGATCGGTGACGGCGATGTGCTGATCGCGGCGATCACGTCCTGCACCAACACTTCGAATCCGGGGGTGTTGCTGGCCGCCGGCCTGTTGGCCAAAAAGGCGGTGGAGGCCGGCTTGAAGGTCGCGCCACACATCAAGACATCGCTGGCCCCGGGATCGCGCATCGTCACCGAGTACCTCGAAAAGACCGGCCTGCTGCCTTACCTGGAAAAACTCGGCTTCTACCTCGCCGGCTACGGCTGCACCACCTGCATCGGCAATGCCGGCGACCTGACCGCCGAGATCAACGAATCGATCACGCACAACGATCTGGTCTGCGCCTCGGTGCTGTCGGGAAACCGCAATTTCGAGGCACGCATTCATCCAAATATCAAGGCGAACTTCCTCGCCAGCCCGCCGCTGGTAGTGGCTTACGCCATCGCCGGCACGGTCAGCCGCGACCTGATGACCGAGCCGGTGGGCTTCGGCAAAGGAGGCAAGCCAGTCTTTCTGGGCGACATCTGGCCGAGCAGCGACGAGATCCACCGGCTGATGAAGTTCGCGATGAACGGTTCGGCCTTCAAGGCCAACTACGACAAGATTGCGAGCGATCCGGGTCAGCTTTGGAAGCGGATCAAGGGCGTCAACGGTCAGGTCTACACCTGGCCGAAATCGACCTACATCGCCGAACCGCCATTTTTCGACGGCTTCGACATGACGCCGCCACCGGCTGCCCCGGCGATCTGTGGGGCGCGCGCCATGGCGCTGTTCGGCGATTCGATCACGACCGACCACATCTCGCCGGCCGGTTCGATCAAGGAAGACTCACCCGCCGGCATCTGGCTGAAGGAACGCGGCGTTCTGAAACCGGACTTCAATTCATACGGCTCGCGCCGAGGCAACCATGACGTGATGATGCGCGGCACCTTCGCCAATGTGCGGATCAAGAACCTGATGATTCCAGCCGACGCCGGCGGCTCTCGCGAAGAAGGCGGCGTCACCTTGTTCCAGCCTTCGGGCGAGAAGATGTTCATCTACGACGCGGCAATGCGCTACATCGCCGCGAAGACCCCGACCGTGATCTTTGCCGGCGAGGAATACGGCACCGGTTCGTCACGCGACTGGGCCGCCAAAGGCACGGCCTTGCTGGGCATCAAGGCGGTGGTGGCGCGCAGTTTCGAGCGCATCCACCGCAGCAACCTGGTCGGGATGGGAGTGCTGCCGCTGCAGTTCCAGCCTGGAGACAGCTGGGAGTCGCTTGCGATCCAAGGCAACGAGACCTTCGACATCGTGCTGGCCGACGACATCCGTCCACAGCAGGCGGCGACCCTGGTAATCCATGCGTCCGACGGCCACAGACGTGAAGTGCCGCTGACGCTGCGGATCGACACCGCGATCGAGGTCGACTACTACCGCAATGGCGGCATCCTGCCGTTTGTGTTGCGCCAGTTGCTGGCAGCTTGAAACGATCGGCCGCCCACGGTCGCGCGGTCCGGTTTGCTCAGCCCAAGGCGCGATGGGTGAAAACGGCGGTGTCGAAGCCGACGGTGAACTCGCCGTCGCCCCAGCGCACGACCGGACGCTTGATCACGCTGGGCTGCGCCTGCATCAGTTCAGCCGCCGCCGCAGCATCCTGGATCGATGCCTTGGCCTGATCGTCCAGCTTGCGCCAGGTCGTTCCCTGGCGATTCAGCAGCTTTTCCCAGCCGAGTTCCGCCATCCAGCTGGCGAGTTGTTCGGCAGACACCCCGCGTTTCTTGAAATCGTGGAAGTGATAGGCGACGCCATTGACATCGAGCCAGCTGCGCGCCTTTTTCACGCTGTCGCAGTTGGCGATGCCATGCACAACCACCGCGGGCTCGGCAGTATCCGGGCTGTCCGTCATCCTCCCGTCCCCTACAGATTGTTGTCAAACAGGCTGTCGCACAGCGGATCAGGCCCATAGGCGGTATCGACCACTTTGCCGTCATCGCCAACACCGACCTGGAACCACTGGCAGAACGGATTCTCGAAACGGTATGACCACACGTCCTGCGACTGGAACCCGAGCCGCCAGACTGTCGACGGCACGCCAAGCGCCCGCTGCACCTGCTGCCGGTCCATGCCGGCGAGGATGGCATTGAAACGCGCCTCGGTATGCACCTGGGCGGAGGCCAGCAGACGGTCGCTCGAATCGAAATCGAACATGTATTTCATGGGGCTGAACGAACCACCCCGATACTCGAGCCGGCTCGTGGCGCGGCCGGTTGGATCCACGCGCAGGTAGGGCGAATCGGGTGCTGGCTGGGGCAACTGGTAGATGCTGGTCGGCGGCCCAAGGGCCGCCACCACCTGGTCCCG
>JBBRID010000243.1:0-6433 GCA_038221635.1 Burkholderiales bacterium | reverse complement strand
GCTTTGAACGTCCCAGACCTTCGACCCCAGCACCGTCGTCATGCCCAGTCTGGCATTTTCTCGTCCGGCACCGATTCGCGTCAGGGAATCTGGTGGCAGTTTCATCCAGTGAGGCTGCCATTGCTCGACGCGCGCCGCCACCCGGAAGTAATTGCCGATGATGCGAGCCAGCCCGTCTGCGTTGCGGACATTGTTGGCCAGCAAGCCCGTGTGGGCACGTTTGGAAAAATCAGGAACTTCGTCGCGCGCCTGCATGCCAGGGCCGCCGTAGCCGGCCAGCGAAGCCAGACGATCGCCGAAGGGATCCTGCCCAGGGCGATCGAGGCTGACCGTGGGCTGAGCATCGGCCCAGGCCCGATAAAACATGCTGAAGATGCGGTGGTGGAAGGTATCCAGGAAGCGAAGAAACGTGTTGTCGCCGTGATTGCGCAAGCGGTCTCTTGCGAACTCGGTCAGATGCAGGGGCAGCGGGCCGTTCGGGCCGGTGAGTCCTGTGAAGCGCACCAGCAGCCGAGGAGCGCCGTCTTTTGGGAACTCGAGTGCCGCCACCGTTGCCAACGCAAAGGCCAATGAAGCCTCCTGTGCGAACCGTACCGGGTCTTCGCGCAGGCGCCGCGACGTGCCGACTCTCGGCAGGTCAGGGAAACTGCACTCGATCCGCCGTGCCGCATGGAAGAAACCGTAGGCATACGGCTCGGCGGCGATGGCCCTGAGCAGGCTCAGGTGATCGCGCGCTGGCCGACTCGTGGCTTCCATCGCTTGAGCTCTCCGCGTGTCTGGGATACCAGCGTCAGCTGGGTAAAGCTGTTCAGGCTGGCGTAGCGCGCAAAAAATCGATCCAGCACGGTGGCAAGAACCATTACGCCGGAGCCTTCGAATGCCCGTTCATCGACCGTCAGAACAATTCCGGTGCCACGGCCAAACGCGATCGGCCCGGGCACCGGCACGCGCGATATGGCCTGCTTGCTGACGACCGAAACGATACCGTCGATCTGCTTGTGCAGGCGCGAGCGCGTATCCAGGCCGTACAGCGACAAAATTTCTCGCAGTGCTGCAGCACCCTGCTGCGGGTCGGAGTTGCAGAGTGAAAGGTAGTTCAGCGACAAGTGACTGAGCAGTCGCCAAGGCGTCTGACCCTCCAGCACGGGTGTGACCGGTCGGGTCGGGCCCTTGATGCAACGGATGCCGAGGACCGGCGCACCTTCTTCGAAAGCCAAGTCGTCTTTGCTGCCAACCGACATCAACAGCGGCAAATCGCGGTTCGAGCTGACGATCTCGATCGCGAGCTGGCTGACGCGGTCAGAGTACGGTGCGTCGTCGACATCGACCAGCGACACATATAACTCGGTGCCGATATATCCGGCACGAGGGCCACGCTGCCGCTGCACTTCGGACAACAGCCGCGGCACGCGCCGCAGACTGTAGAAGCCGCGTCCCGATTGCGTGATGCCGTCGAACTGGTCATACAAGGGATTGAACGATTGTTCTTCTGATTCGACAGTTTCGTCGTAGCCTGTCACCGACTCGACGCTGAACACCTCGTAGTCCATTGGTCGCGCACGGTCTGCAATGATGTGAAACTCATGGTCGCGGCGGTTCACGTCGATCCGATCGGCCCGTTTCGCGAACAGGTTGATCGCTGCCGTGCAATGCAACATGAAGCTGCTGGCGTCGAGCGTCTTCTCCAGCGTCTGATCGACCCGATCGAGCACGAACAACAAGTCGAACTCGTCGGTCTTGAGCTTCTTCAGGATCGGGTTCAAGCCGCTCACGTTGAAGAAGAGGAAGCGCTCAGGGAACGCGGCGTACTCCTTCAACAGCCGGTACCCGCCGAAGGACCTTGGCGAAACCGGGAGTACCGCCTCGTCATCGTCCAAGCCTCCAGGCTGCACGGCACTGGCAGGAAGCACTTCATATTTCGCGTTTCGACGAGCAGGGGTTTGCACGACGATTGCGCTGCAGTTCGCAAACAGCTGCTCGTAGATTCGATGTGCAACACCTTCATCACCACCGAGGTGAACTTCCAGACGATCCAGGTGCAACTGGTCACTCTTCTGCGCCGCCGTGACCCTGAATCGAATTCGAAGGCTTGCGCGTGGTTTGCCGCCCATGTTGAGCGCTGCCGCCGGGACATCCGTCACATGCGCCTGATACCTGGCTTCGACCACCTGCAATGGCCAAAGCCTCACGTCCTGGCTGGTCGTGAAGCGGCAACTTGTTCGTTCGCCCGGCTGCAGCCTCGCGTTCATCAAACTGCCTCGTGCAACCTTCGGGCCGGCAGCCAGCCCGGCGTCGTTCAGGTCGGGCTCCAGCTGGGCAATCAGCATCGACGGTGTCGGCGCCAGATAGCCGGGGTAGACCATCTCGAGCAGGTGCTGGGTCAAGCGCGGGTATTCGGCATCCTGGCGGATCTGTACCCGAGCGGTCAGAAAAGCGAAACCCTCGAGCAAGCGCTCGACATAGGGGTCGACGCATTCGCCCTGAGCAGTCGTGGTGTCAAGCGCGAGACGCGCCGCGATCTTTGGATGCTCACGCGCAAACTCTGCCGCACCCTCCCGAATGTGCAGCAACTCCTGACGGTAATAGTCGAGCAGGCGAGGATCCATGATCAGTTGTGCGGATGACGCACGAGCGCGCCGTCAGCCGAAACGGAATGAGAATCGCTGCAACGCTCGAGCTGACCAGTCATCACAAGATTGTTCAGCGCTCGTTGGATTCGATCACGCGGGTCTGCCCGCTTTCGAGATCCATATCCGTGCGCATGAAAATTTCGAGCGGGATCGGCTGTGCCCACAACTGGGCTTCCAGCTTGAAGGTGATCACGTTGTGCGACGCTTTCTTGTCGGCATCGACAACAACCCGGACCGTATGCGGGATCAATCGGGGTTCAAAAAAGATCAGTGCCTCGCGCAGAGCGCCCGCGAGATCGTTCAACTTCAGACTGGAGGCCGGCCGGCCGGAGACGGCCGGCAGACCGAAATTGAGCACTGATTTCCGTATCTGCGGATAGTCAGAAAGGTCCTCGCTGTTCTGGGTGCAGTTGAACAACCAGTTCATGTCACGCAAGACGGCCTCACGCAGGCGTGCGGTCGAGAATGCACGGTTGTCTCGCACTTCAATCGTCTTGCCCGGATCGTCGTCGATCAGCCGATCGAGCAAGGATGGGTAGAGGCGATCCCGGGCAAGCGTTTCAGCCATTGACGGCGGACTCGTCGAACCGCAGGTCGCGGATGTCCAGCAGGGGTACGTCCACCTCGTTGGTTGCGAACATCCTTTGGCCAAAGCCGGCGTAGGAATCGGTCGCCAATTCGCGCCATTCCGTGGCACGGGCCAATCGAAGCGCGTTGTTCTCCAGTGTTTCGGAGCCGGGGTAGCGGGTAGGAATCAATGCGACGTTGGTTCCACCATTGGCCAGGGTGACCGTCGCTCCGGTCCACACGAAGTCTCGAAGATCCGAGGGCGCATCCATTTCCAGGTGAGCGAGCCGGTACATCGGCACCCAGTAGTATTTTCCGTTGATGATCATTTCGAGCAGCGGCCCCAATCTGGAGTCTGCATCGGCCATCCATTCGAAGGCCACGCCATCCACACGACCAGGTGCCGTCGGTGCCTCGTCCAGGGCTTTGAGGCGCAACTCTGCCGCTGCGGCATGTTTGCCGGCGGCATCGAGTTTCAATGCCTCGAGCATCAAAGCAATCCAGTTCTGCGGGTCGCCAAGGATCAAGGGAACGCGCTGCCCGGCGAAAACCTGTTTGCGATAGACCTCGCAGCGCACGGCCTCGCGATAGGTCTTGACCATCGATTCGGCTTCTCTGTCGAGTTCTTCGATTGCGTTGAGCTGGTTGGCCGCCTTGCCCCATTCACCGATCAGGCAGCAGATCTGAAAAAGAAAAATGCGCAGGTCCGCGCGCTGTGGCTGTTTACGAATTTGATCCTGCAGATCCTTCAAATGGCCAACAGGGTCTGATGAAGTGAACTGAAGATTCAAGTTTGACATCGCAGCGCCTCAGAGAATAACTCAGACCGCAAAAAATGAAAAAGCCCTGTTTTCCCATTGACGGCGAACAGGGCTGAGACGTTTCTCGGAAACCCATGCATCCAGGCGATGGGTTACCGGAGAAACTCAAGCATCGGCGTTTGCGGCGATGTCCCAGGCAAACTCGGGCTTTGCGCCTTCGCCGCCTGCAGGCGTTTGTTCCACGTACATGATCTTGAACTCTCGGAAATTCAGCGTGACATTTTCGGTCAGCTTGTCCTCGCCACCCGATCCACCGGTCGAAACCGAGGTGACCAGCACTTTCTTCATCTCGATCTTGAGGTACTCGAGCGGCACCTTGCCGGCCTTGCGGACAGTCAAGAGAGCAGAGTCGAAATGGTCGCCGTTGGCGCAATACTGCATCAGGATCGGCGACGATTTATCAATCCACTTCGTCACCGATATATCCTGAAAATTGGCCTTGCCAGCGCCCCCGCCACCACCGGTATGGAAGCTGCCACTCTGCGTGCAGCCCCAGCTCCACGCCAGGATGTCGATCTCGTTCTTGTGCTTTTTGTCTTGCGACTCGCCCGCGATTTCACCTTTGATATCCAAAAACATATCCAAAGCCATGATTCTCTCCTATCAAATATAAGTTACTCGACCCGAACTCGAAAGCACTGACAGGCTTCCGAACCTTTTATGCCCCCTTGCTGGACGGCATCTTCGACACCAACCTGAGTGAAATATTCATTCCCTCGAGCTGGTAGTGAGGGCGCAGGAAGAATCGGGAGGTATACATACCCGGATTTCCTTCCACTTCCTCAACAACCACCTCCGCACCCGCCAAAGGCTTGCGAGCCTTTGTCGCGTCCGAAGATGTCTCGGGGTTGGCGTCCACAAAGTTGCCGATCCAATTGTTCAACTCAGTTTGCATCGACTTTGCCGTTGCGAATGAACCAACCTTGTCGCGAACCATACACTTCAAGTAGTGTGCGAAGCGCGAACTGGCGAACAAATAGGGCAAACGTGCGGCAAGGTTGGCATTTGCCGTGGCATCCGGGTCGTCGTACTCGGCTGGTTTCTGCAAAGACTGGGCACCAATGAAGGCTGCGAAGTCGCTGTTTTTGCGGTGTACCAGTGGCATGAAGCCATTCTTTGCAAGCTCTGCTTCGCGCCGATCGGAGATCGCAATCTCGGTCGGGCATTTCATGTCGACGCCGCCGTCGTCGGTGGGGAAGCTGTGTACTGGCAGATTCGCCACGGCGCCGCCAGATTCGACACCGCGAATCGTCGTGGTCCAGCCGTAGAGCTTGAATGCACGTGTGATGTTGGTTGCCATCGCATACGCAGAGTTGGCCCACACGTAGCGGTTGTGATCCTTGCCTTCGACGTCTTCCACAAAATCGAAGGCTTCGACCGGATTGGTCTTGGCGCCGTAGGGCAGACGGGCAAGGAACCGGGGCATGGCCAAGCCGATGTAGCGTGAATCCTCGGATTCACGCAAGGAACGCCAGCCGGCGTATTCGGCGCTCTGGAAGATCTTTGTCAGGTCGCGAGGGTTGGCCAATTCGCCCCACGAATCCATCTGCATGGTCGATGGCGAAGCGCCGGCGATGAATGGTGCGTGCGCAGCTGCCGAGACCTTGGCCATCTCAGCCAGCATTTCGACATCCGGCGGGCTGTGGTCGAAGTGGTAGTCTCCGACCAGGCAACCGTAAGGGCTGCCACCAAGCTGACCAAATTCTTCCTCGTAGACCTTCTTGAAGATCGGGCTCTGATCCCACGCCGTGCCCTTGTATCGCTTCAGCGTCTTGTGCAGCTCATTCTTCGTGATGTTCATGACCCGGATCTTCAGGGTCTCATCTGTCTCGGTGTTGTTGATGAGGTGATGAAGTCCCCGCCACGCGCCTTCGAGCTTGGTGAAGTCCTCGTGGTGCATGATCAGGTTGACCTGCTCGGTCAACTTCTTGTCGATCGCTGCAATCATGCCCTCGATGGTCTTGAAGACGTCATTGCCGACCAGCTTGGTATCGGCAAGTGCTTGCTGAGCCAGCGTGTGGACAGCAGTTTCAACGGCCGACTTGGCGTGTTCGGTCTTGGGCTTGAATTCCCGCTGCAACAGGGCGGCGAAGTCGTCCAGCTCGGCGGTTGCGCCAGCGGGTTGGGCAGACTCTTGTTGGGTCGACATGGCTTTTTCCTTCCAATACGTTTACAGCGTTTGCGGCGGATGGGTTTCAGGCTGCGGGCGTCTCTTCGTCCTTTTTGGGACCAACCGCCAGCGATTTCAACAAGGCCGGATCGTTGAGAACCTTGTTCAGCAATTCCTCGGCCCCGACCTTGCCGTCCATGTAGCTGAGGAGATCCTTCAATTGGTTTCGCGCTTCGAGCATGTTGTTCAACGCTCCCACCTTCTTCGCCACCGCTTCGGGCGTGAAGTCGTCCATGCTCTCGAAG
>JBBRID010000242.1:0-6451 GCA_038221635.1 Burkholderiales bacterium | reverse complement strand
GGCCGGGTCGCGACGTGCACGGCGTAACCGCCGGCCTGCAGCACCCGGACGGCATCGCTGGCGTTCTCGGTCTCGAAAGCGCCGTTGAAGGTGTCGACGAACAAGACCACGGCCTTGCCCGATGCCAACGCCGCTTCGCGGGAGATCAGACCCAAGCCCGGCGCTGCGGTCCGGAAGTTGTCGCGTCGCCAACGCGGCAGGCTGCGCTTGGCCGACAGGCCCAGCCAGCGTTCGCTCAGGGCGGCGACGCCCGGAATGCGATCGCGCAAGTTGAACAGCCAAGGCAGCCGACCGGCCAGCGGCGCGTAGTCGGGCAACCGGGCGATCAGCCGGTCTTTCAGCGAAATGCCGTGGCGCGCCGCGCGCTGGGCGGCGAATTCGAGCTTCATCTTCGCCATGTCGACCCCGGTCGGGCAGTCGCGCTTGCACCCTTTGCAACCGACACACAGATCGAGTGCCGCAGCCACCGCGTCGCCGCTGAAACCTTCGGCGCTGCCTAGTTGGCCCGACAGCGCCAGGCGGATCGTGTTCGCGCGGCCGCGCGTCAGGTGCTGCTCATCACGCGTGACGCGGTAGCTCGGGCACATGGTGCCAGCGTCGAACTTGCGGCAATGGCCGTTGTTGTTGCACATCTCGACCGCCTTCGCGAGGCCGCCGGTGTTGTCGCCGCCGCTGCCAGGTGCAGTGGTCTGTTCCGTGACCGGGTCGTTCTTCACGTTCCACGCCGACCAGTCGAAAACCGGCGTCAACGGAATCGTCTTGTAGCTTGGCGCGAAGCGGAACAGCGAGGCATCGTCCATCTTCGGCGTATCGACGATCTTGCCCGGGTTCAGCCGATTGGCTGGATCCAGGTGCTGCTTGATCTCGCGCAGCGCGTCGTTCAGAGCCGGTCCGAATTGCCACTGCACCCATTCGCCGCGGCACAGGCCGTCGCCGTGTTCGCCGCTGTAGGCGCCCTTGTATTGGCGTACCAGTGCCGACGCCTCGTCGGCGATTGCGCGCATCCTGGCCGCGCCGCCTTCCAGTCCGCCGCGCCGCATGTCGAGGATCGGCCGCACGTGCAGTGTGCCGACCGACGCATGGGCGTACCAGGTGCCGCGCGTGCCATGGCGGGCGAAGACTTCAGTCAGCCCGTCGGTGTAGTCGGCCAGGTGTTCGAGCGGCACCGCGCAGTCTTCGATGAAGCTGACCGGTTTGCCGTCGCCCTTCAGGCTCATCATGATGTTCAGGCCGGCTTTGCGCACCTCCCACAGCGCCTTTTGCGGTGCCTCGTCGGGCATTTCGACCACGCTGCCGGGCAGGCCGAGATCGCCCATCAGCTCGACCAGACTATGCAACTGCCGCAGCAGTTGCGCACGGTCGTCGCCGCTGAACTCGACCAGCAGGATCGCTTCGGGTGCGCCAATCAACGCCTTCTCGATCACCGGGCGGAACGCCGGGTTGGCGCGCGCCAGCTCGATCATCGTGCGGTCGACCAGCTCGACCGCGGTCGGCCCCAGCTTGACAATGTGCTGCGCCGAATCCATCGCGGCTCGAAAACTCTGGTAATTGACGACGCCCAGCACCTTGGCGCGTGGCAGCCGGCTCAGTTTCAGGCGCAACCGCTCGGTGATCGCCAGCGTGCCTTCGCTGCCGACCAGCAGGTGCGCCAGATTGACGCTGCCGTCGTCGGTATAGGGCTTGACGCTTTGCGGATGGAAGATGTCGAGGTTGTAGCCGCCGACCCGGCGCAACACCTTCGGCCAGCGCGCTTCGATCTCGCTGCGGTGCCGCTCGGCCAGCGATCGGACGAAATCGGCGATGCCTCGTTCGCGCGGGCCCAGTTGATCGACCGGCCCGAAACTCACCGGCGTGCCATCGCCCAACCAGCCGTCGATTCCGGCGACGTTGTGCACCATGTTGCCGTAGGCGATGCTGCGCGAGCCACAGGAGTTGTTGCCGGCCATTCCGCCCAACGTGGCCTGCGCGCTGGTCGAGACATCGACCGGATACCACAGGCCGTGCTGCTTCAATTCGGCATTCAGATGGTCGAGCACCAGGCCGGGCTCGACCTCCGCGGTTTTCGCCTGCGGATCGACCGACAGGATGCGCCGAAGGTACTTGCTGTGGTCGATGACCAACGCCGCGCCGGTGGTCTGCCCGCATTGCGAGGTGCCGCCGCCGCGCGACAGCAGTGGAATGCCCATTTCGCCAGCAATCGCGATAGCCGTTGCCACGTCGTCGGTTGAACGCGGCACGAGCACGCCGGTCGGCACGATCTGGTAGATCGATGCGTCGGTGGCGTAGCGGCCGCGCGAGGCAGCGTCGAACATCACCTCGCCGCGTGTCTCGGCGCGCAGCCGGCGTGCCAGTTCGGTGGCGTCTGCAACCGCACCAGCCGGCAGCAGGCTGGCTCTGACCGGCGCGTTCATCGCCGAGCACCCGCCATCTTCAACTCACCACGCTGCATCAGGTCGAGCACGACATCGCGCTTTTGTTCCAGGTGGCGAATCATCACGGCGCGCATGCCAGGGCCGTCGCGCGCAGCGAGCCGTTCAACCATCTGCTCATGGTCCTGAACCGCCTGAGCCCACTTCCGATCATCGAAATTGGAGCGGAAGCGCAGCGCCTGCAGGCGTGCGTTGACGGTGCGGTAGGTATGGGCCAGCACCGGATTGCGCGCCGCCAGATTGATCTTTTCGTGGATGCCGGCGTTCAGCCGGTAGTAGGCTGACAGGTTGCGACGGGTATAGGCAGCCAGCATTTCGTAGTGCAGTGCGCGGATTTCGGCCAGTTCGGCGTCCAGGATGCGGGCCGCTGCAAGCTCGCCTGATTGGCCTTCCAGGCCGGCAATGACCTCGAAGGTATCGACCACGTCTTGTGTAGACAACTGCGCAGCCACGGCGCCACGATTTGGCAGCAACTCCACCAGGCCCTCCGAGGCCAACATCTTGATGGCCTCGCGCAGTGGCGTGCGCGAGACATTCAGCAGCTCGCTCAATTCGCGCTCGTTGAGCTTGCAGCCGGGCGCAATCTCGCCTTCGATGATGCGCTGGCGCAGCCGCACCGCCACTTCCTGGTGCAGTGCCTGCCGAGGGATCGAGAGCACCTCTGCCATCCGGGTTTTCCCCAATTTGTATGCAAAATAATGCGGTCAGCAGAGAGGATTCTAGACGATAAGCGGTTGACAAATGAATTTTGTATGCAAAACTGCGGCTCCAAGGAGGAGATATGCTGAGTCTAGACAGCCACCCCAGTGGCCGCCACTTCCTGCAGATTCCCGGGCCCAGCCCGGTCCCGGATCGGATCCTGCGAGCCATCAGTCTGCCGACCATCGATCACCGCGGTCCGGAGTTCGGCGTGCTCGGCAAATCGGTGTTGGCCGGCTTGCAGAAGGTATTCCAGACTCGTCATCCGGTCGTCATCTACCCGGCTTCGGGCACCGGTGCGTGGGAGGCGGCGCTGGTCAATGTGCTGAGCCCGGGCGACGCCGTGATGATGGTCGAGACCGGACATTTCGCCACCTTGTGGCAGAAGATGGCGCTGCGCCTTGGCCTGGAGCCTGAGTTCCTGAGCCGGCCCGGCACCTGCGAGCAGACCGGCCTGCCACTGGCTTGGCGGCATGGCGTCGACGCATCGCTGATCGGCGAGCGGCTGCTGGCGGACCCGCAGCACCGCATCAAGGCGGTCTGCGTCGTGCACAACGAAACCTCGACCGGTGCGACCAGCGACATCGCTGCCGTGCGCCGCGCGATCGACGATGCGCGCCATCCGGCGTTGTTGATGGTCGACACGATTTCCGGTCTGGCGAGTGCCGAGTACAAACACGACGAATGGGGTGTCGACGTCGCCGTCAGCGGCTCGCAGAAGGGCTTGATGCTGCCGCCGGGCATCAGCTTCAACGCCTTGTCGCCGAAGGCGATCGAGGTGGCTCGCACGGCCAAACTGCCGAAGGCGTTCTGGGCCTGGGACGAGATCGTCGAGATGAACCGCAGCGGCTACTGGCCCTATACCCCGAGCACCAACCTGTTGTATGGCCTGCACGAGTCGCTGGAGATGCTGCTGGTGCAGGGGTTGCCGGCGGTTTTTGCCAGGCACCAACGCTGGGCCGAGGCGGTGCGTTGCGCGGTCGAAGCCTGGGGGCTGCAGATCCAGTGTGCCGATACTGCCGTTTATTCGCCGGTGTTGACCGGTGTCATCACGCCAGTGGGCGTCGACGCGGATGCGCTGCGGCAATTGATCCACCAGCGCTTCGATCTGTCGCTGGGCACCGGACTCGGTCGCGTGAAGGGCCGCATGTTCCGCATCGGCCACCTCGGCGACAGCAATGACCTGACCCTATTGGCCACTCTGGCCGGTGTCGAGATGGGCCTGAAGCTGGCCGGCATTGCGATCAAGGAAAGCGGCGTCCATGCCGCGATGGATCATTTTTCTTCTCGAGCCAGTTGACCTCTGAAAGCTGATTGACACCATGAATTCCGTAGCAGCGGCTTCAGCCGCGCTTTCGATCCTCGCGAGAACCCGAAGCGCGTCTGCCGCGCTTGCGACCCGGCAGAAAACCCGAAGCGCGGCTGAAGCCGCTGCTACGGGCAATCGGCGCAAAACCAGGCGATTCGCGTCCGGCGGCCATCGCCAAGCCATGCGCCGTCCATCCCGCGAACAATCATTCTTGAACTCAGACCTGTCCGGCAGGTCCAACGCCGGCGCCACGACCGGAATCCGCCGCCGCCTGAACGCGGCCCTCGATAGAAAACAAGGAGACACGACATGATCCATCGACGCACCCTTCTCGCCGCAGCCTTGGCAGCGACCCTCGCTTCCCCGGCATTGGCACAAATGGAGCTGAAACTCGGCCACGTCGGTGGGCCGGGTTCGCTGTTCGAACTGTCGGCCAACGAATTTGCGCGCCGCGCCAACGAAAAGCTCGGCAACAAGGCGAAGGTCGTGGTGTTCGGCTCCAGCCAACTCGGCGGCGATTCCGACCTGATGCAGAAGCTGCGTTTGGGCACCATCGAGTTTGCAATTCCGTCGTCGGTGATGTCGTCGGCAGTCGATGCCTTCGGCATGTTCGAGATGCCCTATCTGGTCAAGAACCGCGAGCACATGAAGAAGATCGAGGCGGCCGTTGTCTGGCCGTCGCTCGCGCCGCTGGCCGAAGCCAAGGGCTACAAGGTGCTGGCGGTCTGGGAGAACGGTTTTCGCAACATCACCACCAACACCAAACCGATCGTCACGCCGGCCGATCTGGCCGGCATGAAGCTGCGTGTGCCGCAGGGCAAGTGGCGCGTTAAGATGTTCCAGGCCTATGGTGCCAATCCGTCGCCGATGGCCTTGTCGGAGGTGTTCGTCGCGCTGCAGACCGGGGTGATGGACGGCCAGGAAAATCCGCTGACGCAGATCTATTCGTCGAAATTCCAGGAAGTGCAGAAATTCCTGTCGATGACCGGCCACGTCTACACGCCGGCCTATCTGGTCAGCGGCAAGACCAAGTTTGCGTCGCTGCCGGCCGATGTGCAGGCGATCCTGACGCAGGCGGCCAAGGATACGCAGGCTTATGTGTACGAACAAGCGGCCAAGCTCGATGATGATCTGCTGGCCAAGATCAAGGCCGCGGGCGTGAAGGTCAACGAGGCCAACAAGGATGCCTTCATCGCTGCCAGCAAGGATGTCTACGCCGAGTTTGCGAAGGAAGTGCCTGACGGCGGCAAGCTGGTCGACAAGGCGATCGAACTCGGCAAGGGAATGTAGGCACCATGTTCGTCACCATTCGTGCGATCTTCGAGCGCACGCTCACCGCCTTCGTCATCTTTCTGCTGGCCAGCCTGGCGGTGCTGATCCTGGTTGGCGTGGCCTGCCGCAAGCTCGAGATTCCGCTCGTCTGGTACGACGAAGGTGCGTCGATCATGCTCGCGTGGGTGACTTATTACGGCGCCGCACTGGCTGCACTCAAACGCGCCCATATCGGTTTCCCCGGCTTCGTCAACGCTTTGTCGACGCGCTGGCGCGTGTTGGCCGTCTGGTTTGGCGAAGCCTGTGTGATCGGCTTTTTCGGCCTGCTGACGTGGTTCGGCTTCAGGGTGCTTCAGATCCTGACAGGCGACACCATGGTCAGCCTGCCCGAGGTGCCGACGCAGTTCACGCAGTCGGTGATTCCGATTGGCGGCGCCTTGTTCATCATCGCGCAATTGTTCAGCTTGCCGGAGGTGTTGCAGCAGGCGCGGGGTGACGGCATCGTCGACCACGAGCAGGCTCCCGTTCACGAAGCCATCAAGGCATGAAGGCATGAAGGCATGAAGGCATGAAGGCATGAAGGCATGAAGGTATGAAGGTATGAAGGTATGAAAAGATGATTGTCGGACTGATGTTTGTCGGCATGGTCGGGCTGATCCTCCTCAATGTCCCGATCGCCATCTCACTGGGCATCGTCGCGATGGCTGCGATGGTTTATTCCGGCGGCATGGACGCCTTGCTC
>JBBRID010000241.1:0-6576 GCA_038221635.1 Burkholderiales bacterium | reverse complement strand
GTCCAGAGCTTTGCAAGCCGTGTCGGTCCGCTGGGCATAAAGAAAGCTGACGCGCTGGTCGTCAACAACGATTGGGGTCTCGGCGCAGCGGCAGCACTGAAGACGATGCTCGAGGCGAAAGGTATCAAGGTCGGATCCACCCTTTCGATGGATGCTTCGGCGCAGGACATGAGCTCGCAACTGTCACAAATCAAAGGATCGGACGCGGATACATTGTTCGTGGTCACCGCGGTTGAACAGCTGACGCTGGTGCTCAAGCAAGCCCAATCGATAGGCCTGAAGCGGCCGATCATCACGTTCGGCGGCTCGCAGAGCCCCGACCAGTTGATCGCACAGGCGGGCTCTGCTGCCAACGGCAGCATGCACAACATGATGTTCGCTCCCTGGATGCCCGAAGCAACAGCAGACCCGCAGCGTGCCAGGGCATTCATCGCCGAGTGGAACAGGCGTGGCTACGAGAAGGCGGGACTAACCGAAGGCGTCCGCGGCTATGACGGCATTCGCACGATTGCCGCTGCAATTGCCAAGGCGGGCGCGGCAGATCCCGAGAAAATTCGGGCTGCATTGTGGAACACCGAGCTTACCGGACTGACCGGTAAGATCAAGTTTGAAAAGGTCGGCCCCAAAGGACGCGAAAGCGGCCAGAGCACGCCGAATACCTACCTGGTGAAGATCGACGACGGCAAGATCTCTCTGGTCAAATAAGCGGCGTCGCATATCGCCCGCCTTGGCTGCGGGCCATTGCCAAGGCGGGCGCCCAATAGGGCGCGAACCCAATTGTTCGCGCAGGGTGCGCCTGCCGAGAGCGCTTTATCTCCATTGCGCATCAGAGAGACCAAGTGGACCAAATCCTTCAGCACATAGCCAACGCGCTGATCCTGGGAGGCACATATGCCCTGCTCGGGATCGGCCTCACGTTGATCCTCGGAATCATGAAAGTCGTCAACTTTACGCATGGTGAGCTGTATGCGTTCGGCGGTTTCATGGCCTACTATTTTGTTTCGGATCTGCAGTGGAACTTCTTCCTGGCGATGGCCATGTCCATCATGCTGGGTATTCTGCTCGGCGCGATCATCGAACTCGTGTTGTTGCGCCGCATGCGCAGCGCCGACATCGACTCGACCATGGTCGTCATGATCGGCGCCTGGATCGCGATGCAAAATACGGCGCTGCTTGTCTGGGGTGGCGTTGCCAAATCGGTGCCGACACCATTTCCCACAGAGCCGCTGGTCATGGGACCTGTTTCGATTTCATGGCTGCGCCTATTCGTGCTGGTGGCGGCGATCGTGTTGATAGTCGTGACCTACTTGCTGATTCACAAGAGTCCGATGGGCAAGGCCATGCGCGCAACGTTCCAGGATCGCGACACGGCCTCGTTGATGGGGGTCAACATCAATGTCGTCTACACCGCCACCTTTGCACTGGGTTCCGGCCTCGCTGCTGCTGCGGGTGCACTGCTCGGCCCGGTCTTCGTCGTCACCACTACGATGGGCAACACCGCCGCGCTGAAAGCCTTTGCGATCGTGATTCTGGGCGGCCTCGGCAGCATACAGGGCGCGGCGATTGGTGGCTTCATTCTCGCGTTCGCCGAGGAGCTGGGATCGGGCTACATCTCTTCCGGCTACCGCGATGCGATGGGCTTCGTCATCATCATCCTTGTGCTCATGTTCAAGCCGACAGGATTGTTTTATGCGCGCGGGGAGAGAATCGGATGAAAAAGCAATTCTTCAGCGCCGTGCTGCTGCTTGTGCTGTTGACCCTTCCGTTCTGGATCGCTGACCAGTACTACTTGCACATCGTCATCACGACCGGCATCTTCATCGTCGGGGCAATGAGCCTGAACCTGCTGCTCGGCTACACCGGACAACTCAACCTGGGTCATATCGCCTTCTTCGGCATCGGCGCGTATACCAGCGCCTTGACGTCGCTGGGCTTCGACATACCGGTTTTCTGGGGCGACGATCGAATAGTCCACGAACCATGGCATCCCGCCATCGGCATAGTGCTGGGTACCATCCTCGCGGGTGTCTGCGGCTACGTGGTCGGCAAGTTGTCGTTCAAGATCCGGGGAGCCTACTTCGTGATCGTAACGATCAGTTTCGCGGAAGTGGTGCGCTTGGTCGCCCTGAACTGGGTCGACCTTACGCAGGGGCCATTGGCGCTAACCAGCATTCCGCCCCTCGGCTATCACTTTCCTGGAATGGAAGAGGTCGTGTTTTGGAGTAAGACGCCGAATTACTACTTGGTGCTGGGGCTCGTGTTGATCTCGCATGTGGTGATTCGGCGCATCGTCCAATCACGCATGGGCCGGGCCATGATCGCATTGCGCGAGAACGAATCGCTGGCCACTTCGGTCGGAATCGACGTGACTCGCTATCTGGTTTTTGCTGCGGTGATGTCGGCGGCGCTTGCCGGCACAGCGGGCGCGCTGTATGCGCATTACATACGAATCATCGACCCGGACATTTTCCTGTTCATCTACACCGTCACGATGGTGATCATGGTGGTGACAGGAGGCAAAGGCACGCTGGCCGGACCGATCGTCGGCGGCGTGATTTTCGGTGCTCTCCCGGTCGGCTTGCGCGCCGTCGCAGCGCCCGAGCTGCAGTGGGTCGTATACGGCATCGCGATGATCCTGATCGTCTTCTTCCTGCCGCGCGGCATCGTGCCGGCGGTTGCCGATTTCTGGCGTCGAAGGACCGGTGGCGCAGCGCCGCACCAACGCACAAAGCCCGCCGCGCAATCCGACAAGGCGATTGAAAAGACCAAGAAACTCAAGGGCGCAGCCAGTTGACCATGGAAACGACCTCGAACTCCACGGAGAGCTCATCGGCGGCAGCGAGCGGGAAGAAGCTCCTGTCGATCAATCACGTCGCTGTGCATTTTGGCGGCCTCGTAGCCATCGCGGACCTGACGTTCCACGTCAACGAAGGCGAGCTGATCAGCCTGATCGGACCGAACGGTGCCGGCAAGACGACCGCTTTCAACGTCGTCACCGGATTCCTGCGACCGACCAGCGGCGAAGTGCACTTTCGCGGCATGCCGCTGCATAAGCTCAAGCCGCACGAAGTGGCCGCAACCGGACTGGTCCGGACATTCCAGCGGACCAGCCTGTTCTCGACCAACACGGTATTCGACAACGTGTTGACCGGTCTGCATCTCCGCGGCAAAGCGTCGGCATGGTCGACCTTGCTGTCGTTGCCGAGCGTGCGACGCGAAGAAGCCAGGCTGCGCGAGGAAGTCTGGCAAATTCTCGATTTTGTCGGCATTTCCGATCGGGCCAACGAACTCGGCGGCTCGATGCCATATGGTGAACAACGACTGCTCGGTGTGGCCATCGCATTGGCGGCCAAGCCCGGCCTGCTGCTGCTCGACGAGCCGGCCGCCGGCATGAATCCGTCGGAAACCGGCAATTTCATGGAACTGCTGGCGCGCATCCGCAAACGTGGCATTTCGATCCTGCTGGTCGAACACGACATGACGCTGGTAATGAGTGTGTCGGACCGCATCGTCGTGCTGAACTACGGAAAAATCATCGCCGACGGGACACCTGCGGATATACAGGCCAACCCCGAAGTCATCAGTGCCTATCTTGGCCAGGGAATCAAGCATGCTTGATATCGAAAACATCGTGTGTCGATATGGCAAGGTCGAGGCCATCAAGGGTGTTTCGCTGAAGGTCCGCAAGGGCGAGCTGGTAACGGTCATCGGCGCCAATGGCGCTGGCAAATCTTCGACCCTGAAGGCGATCTCCGGCTTGTTACCGCCAACCAGCGGAACGATCAAGTTTGAAGGCGAAGACATCACCCACGCATCGCCGCAACGGATTCTATCGATGGGAATAGCCCATTGCCCCGAAGGGCGTCGCGTCTTTCCGCAGATGACGATCTATGAAAACCTGGAGATGGGTGCCTATCGACGCAAGGACAAGGCCGGTATCAGCGCCGACATCAACCGCATGTTCGAGAATTTTCCGAAGCTGGCCGAGCGTCGCAACCAGATGGCGGGGACCTTGTCCGGCGGTGAGCAGCAGATGTTGGCCATTGCACGGGCGCTGATGTCCAGGCCCAAACTGGTGATGTTCGATGAACCCTCGCTCGGCCTCGCCCCAAATATCGTCGAAAAAACCTTCGAGATCATTCAGAAGGTTCGCGCCGATGGTGCGACCGTGCTGATGGTCGAGCAGAACGCCTACGCCGCGCTCGACATGTGCGACCGTTCGTATCTCTACGAGTCGGGCGTATTGGCGCTGGAAGGTACCGGCAAGGAACTGATGCACGATCCCCACGTGCGCAAGGCATACTTGGGCGGTTGAGTCGACAACCGAAAGGCCTGCACTGCTGCGCGCCGAGCGTGCAAGCCGTCGCGCATAGCGGCGTTGGCGGGATACGAGGCCGCGGAGACAGGACGGCTTCTGAGTGAAGACAAGGCATTCGATAAAGCCTGTCAACCTGCCAGTTCGCCCACTGCTTTACATACTTCAGGGCAGCCGTTGCGGCGCCACGCAGTAGTCATTGTTCGCCTCGACCAACTGCTCCAGTTGCGCCAGGAACTGTGCGCGTGCTGCCACGCCGAGCGGCGCGACCAATCGCGCATGAGCCCTGACCACCGCGGACTGCAAGCGACCGACCAGGACACGGCCTGCGGGCGTCAACTGCACCAACTTCACGCGACGGTCCGCGGACGAGGTTTCCCGACTCACCAGCCCACGCTTGGCAAGGCGGGGCAGCACTTCGGCGACGCCGGTGCGCTCGAGTCGGATCGCCTTCGCCAGCGAGGCCTGGTCCAGCGTCCCCAACTCGGCCAGTGCGGTGAGCACGCTGAACTGCACCGGCGTGAGGCCCTCGCCCGCGGTCTCGTCGAAAAACAAGCTGAGGTGGATCTGATGCAGGCGGCGGATCAGGAACCCCGGACGCCGAAGCAAGGAAAAACCGGCTAGGCTTCCCGAAGCGTCCGAGGAAGCTTCGGGATTCGTCTCGGCAGATGGCATGGACTTCTCGCAGAGGCAGGTCGGGATTAGAGGGATAGGAACGCGGTGCCCGACGGGTCGCACGCTGGCCACTTCATCGATGCGCAGGAGTTTAGCGTCTGGCAAAGGGGCTCAATGCAAGGCGCGGCAAATGCGGCTGCTCGTCTCGCACGCACCAGCAAAGGCGTAATCATTGCACCGCACGGAGCTTGCGCTGGCGTCGCGGGTCCGGACCTTGACAGGCCTGAACCGAGCACGCCCGTTTCGTCAAATACGAAGCGGGCTGGGTCATGACGCGGATCGAAATCGAGGTTGTCAGACGGTTGGCGAAATATTTGGGGGTATACCGCCTATTTGTGATACTGTGCCGCACATGCGGACCGCGTCACATCACGATGAGACGGATAGCCTCGACTACCACTCGGCCACCACGGCCACAGTGTTCTCGGCGACCTCGCTCGGACGTGACGACCTGGACCGGCTGCAACCCGAGGCAGCCCGATCCGCTGGGCCGTACAGCCGAACAGATTTTCACGACTGCGTTCTGCATGTCCTGCTACCTAGACAACCTCTCGCCCCCGGCGGCATGGACAACGACATGATCGACTGTCTGCGCAACGAAAGCGTGCCCGCCCACCGGCAGGTATTGACTGCGTCGTCTGGGCTGACGAAGCGCAACGACCACATCCAACTGCGTGCACTTCAACGCGTCGATGGATTCCTCCGATTTGAATGGCGCAACACGCCACCACGAATCTCGCCCCGACCGGGCGGGAGCAGCGCCTTCATGAGCGGCGCTGAAATACATAGACTCGTTTTTCTACAAGGAAGCAGAACCATGAATTGCATCACCAGCATCCTCCGCCGCACCCGGCTCGCCGCTCTTGTCCTTGGTGCCGTCGCCTCGCAAGCAGCAGTTGCTGCCGACCCCGTCAAGCTGCGCTACGCGACGGTCGGCCTCGGTTCGTCGTGGTACGTGTATGGCACGGGCACGTCCAAATTCATGCTGGAAAATTTGCCTGCGGGCTCTACCGTCGATGTGCTGCCGATCGCCGGCGGCGTCGGCAACATGGAACTGATCGAGAACGGCGAGGCGGATCTGGCCATCACCTTCTCGCACACCGCCGGCGAAGCCTGTCTGCCAGACGGCGGTTCGACCTTCGACAAGCAGAAGAAGAAGGTCCGCGCGCTGCTCGGCGGCCTCGACACCTACTACCTCGCGGCGCTGGTGACGGCGAAATCCGGCATCACTTCGTGGGAAGAAATCGCCTCTGGCAAGAAACCGTTCCGCATGACCACGACCACAGTCGGCGGCACCGGCGAGCTCGGCATCCGCCAGGTGCTTAATGCCTACGGCGCAAGCTACGAGTCGGTGCGCAAGACCGGTGGCACGGTCCGCGCGCTTGCCCGCACCGCCACCTCGGCCGCGATTGCCGACGGCTCTGCCGACTTCTGGGGCCACACGATCTCGCCAGGTCACCCGGTGGCCACCGAACTGATGACGCTGGCTCCGATGCGCATCCTGCCGATCGAAGGTGAAACACGACTCAAAAAACTCGAATCGTTGGGCTGGAACCGGATGGTGATGCCAGCTAATACCTTCGCAG
>JBBRID010000240.1:0-6578 GCA_038221635.1 Burkholderiales bacterium | reverse complement strand
ATGGTCGCTGAACCCAGAGTCTTCCTGACATGAATCGCATTGCTCTGATCGTCTCCGGCGCGTTGATCGCGCTGATGTTGGCGTTTTCAACCCTGTTCATCGTGGATCAGCGACAGTTCGCCGTGATTTACGCGCTGGGTGAAATCAAGGAGGTCGTGACGACTCCGGGCCTGAAATTCAAGATGCCGCCACCGTTCCAGAACGTCGTTTTCCTCGACCGTCGCGTCCATACCATGGACAGCCCGGAAACCCGGCCGATCTTTACGGCTGAGAAGAAGGCGCTGGTCATCGACTGGCTGATCAAATGGCGCATCACCGATGCGCGGCAATTCATCCGCAACAACGGTGTCGATGTCCGCAACCTGGAATCGCGTCTGAGCCCGATCGTTCAAGCCGCATTCAACGAAGAGGTGACCAAGCGCACGGTGCAGGAGATGTTGGCCACCGACCGCGAACGGGTGATGCAGGGTGTTCTGACCCGCCTGGCAGACGAGGCCAAATCGTTCGGTATCCAGATCGTTGATGTGCGTATCAAACGGGTCGATTTCTCGGCGACCATCACCGATTCGATCTATCGCCGCATGGAGTCCGAACGCAAACGGGTCGCCAACGAACTGCGCTCGACCGGTGCCGCCGAAAGCGAAAAGATCCGCGCCGATGCCGATCGGCAACGCGATGTCATCGTTGCCGAAGCGTACCGCGACGCACAAAAGGTCAAGGGTGAAGGCGACGGCAGTGCTGCGGCGATCTTTTCCGAAGCGTTTGGGCGAGACCCGCAGTTCGCCCAGTTCTATCGCAGCCTGGAGGCCTATCGGGCCAGCTTCCGCAACAAGTCCGACGTGATGGTGGTCGACCCGAACAGCGAGTTCTTCAAGGCGATGCGCGGCGCCGGCAGCCCGGCAGCCCCCGCTGCCGGATCTGCCCCCCGCAGATAAGAGCAGGCCCGACGAAGTGGGAGACCTGCTGCTGGGCGCGCTGGCGCTGATGCTGGTGGTCGAAGGGTTGCTGCCATTTTTCAGCCCGTCGGCCTGGCGAAACATCTTCCAGCGGGCAATTCAGATGAGCGACGGGCAGATCCGCTTCATCGGCTTGTCGAGCATGCTGGCGGGGGTGGTGATGTTGTTGGTATTCTGGAAATGAGGCGCCCCAGTCGCTGCGCTGCGCCTTGCAGGCTGCGCTGCGCCTTGCAGGCCGCGATGGGCCTGAGGCCCATCTCCTCGTCAGGCATGAACAGTCCACCGGACTGTTCATGTCCGGACTCTGCCCCCAAGGGGCGCCAACCGTTTGCCCGGGAAACCCATGCCTCGCTTGTTGCTTGATTGGCGCAGGCTTACGCGGCGCATCGTTTGGTTCGCGACGATTCGGTGCCAGTGACCGACGCGTTTTTGGACGAACGCGCCCGGTACAATCTTCGCTTTAATTCCTTGTTGAAAACACATGTCGTCTGCTTGGCTGTTGCCTGAGCACATTTCAGATGTGCTTCCCGCGCAGGCCAGGCACATCGAGGAGTTGCGCCGGGGACTGGTTGACGGGGCGCGGAGGTGTGGCTACGAGTTGGTGATTCCGCCGTTGCTCGAGCACCTCGAATCGCTGCTGTCCGGTACCGGGCATTCGCTTGATCTGCAGACCTTCAAGCTGGTCGATCAACTCAGCGGACGCACCTTGGGGCTGCGGGCCGATACAACCCCGCAGGTCGCGCGCATTGATGCGCACCTGCTGAACCGGCAGGGCCTCGCCCGCCTGTGTTATTGCGGTCCGGTCGTCCATACCCGGCCGGCTGGTCTGAGCGGCAGCCGCGAGCCGCTTCAGTTTGGTGCTGAAATCTACGGGCACGTTGGTATCGAGGCCGAACTCGAGGTGATAGATCTGGCCCTCGACGGCCTGGCCGAGGCGGGGATTTCCGGGCTCGCGCTGGATCTTGGCGATACCCGCATCGTGCGTGCGCTGCTCGCCGGTGTGCCGGTCGATGCCGTGCGGCTTTCCAGCGTGGTGGCGGCACTGGCTGCCAAGGATCCGTCGGCACTCGATGCGGCTTGCAGCGGTTTTCCTGCCGATTCGCGGTCGGGACTGCGCCAGTTGCTCGGCCTCTATGGCACGGTTGAAGTCTTGTCGGCCGCGCAGCGAGTGCTGCCGGAGCGCTCCCTGCTGCAACGCGCGCTGGCCGATCTGGGTCAGCTCGCGGAGCATGTCCGGCGGGTCCATCCGCAGGTGCGGCTCGGCAACGACCTGGCCGATCTCGGTGGCCATGCGTATTACAGCGGCTCGCGTTTTGCCGTTTATGTGCAGGGCTCGAGTGACGCCGTGCTGCGCGGCGGGCGCTACGACGAGGTCGGTGCCGTGTTCGGGCGCAACCGCCCGGCGGTCGGCTTCAGCCTGGACGTCAAGTTGATCGCCAGTTTGCTGCCGACGCGGCGCGTCGGCGCGGCAATTCGTGCGCCCTGGAGCGACGAGTCAGCCTTGCGTGCCGCTGTGCGCAGCCTGCGCGAGCAGGGCGATACGGTGGTGTGCATTCTTCCCGGCCATGAACACGAAGGCCAGGAATTCGATTGCGATCGAGAATTGGTCGACGTCGAAGGGCAATGGGTCGTACGCTCGCTCTGAGCGATTGCCCTCGATTAACGCAGAATTGATATCCAGATCCAGCTTCGGACAAACCATTCATGCAGCAAGTCAAATCGCAGGCCCCGGGCCGCAACGTGGTGGTCGTCGGAACCCAATGGGGCGACGAAGGCAAGGGCAAGGTCGTCGATTGGTTGACCGATCATGCGCAGGGCGTGGTGCGCTTTCAGGGCGGCCACAATGCCGGTCATACCTTGGTCATCAATGGCGTCAAGACGGCGTTGCAGCTGATCCCTTCGGGGATCATGCGCGACGGTGTTGCCTGTTACATCGGCAACGGCGTGGTCGTCGATCCGACCCACCTGCTTGGCGAGATCGAGCGGCTCGAGGCGATCGGCGTCGACGTGCGCTCCCGGCTGTTCATCAGCGAATCGTGTCCGTTGATCATGCCGTTCCACGTTGCCGTCGACAAGGCGCGCGAGGCGCTGCGCGAGTCCAGCGGCGCGGGAAAGATTGGCACCACCGGTAAGGGCATTGGCCCGGCCTATGAAGACAAGGTGGCGCGACGCGCGTTGCGCGTGCAGGATCTGAAGCATCCGCAGCGTTTTGCCACCAAGCTGCGTGAGTTGCTGGCACTGCACAATGAATCGCTGACCGGCTATCTGAAGTCCGAAGCGCTTGAGTTCGACCCGATCTTCGAGCATGCGATGAAGGTCGCCGAGCAGTTGAAACCGATGCTCGCCGATGTCGGCTATCGCCTGCATTGCGCACACCGCGATGGCGCAAATCTGCTTTTCGAGGGCGCGCAGGGGACCTTGCTCGACATCGACCATGGCACCTACCCGTACGTCACCTCGAGCAATTGCGTGGCCGGCAATGCCGCAGCCGGTGCGGGTGTCGGCCCCGACCTGCTCCACTACGTGCTCGGGATTACCAAGGCCTATACGACGCGGGTCGGCAGCGGGCCGTTTCCGACTGAGTTGCCGATGGAGGAGCCGGGCAGCGTCGGCCATCACCTGTCGACGGTCGGTCAGGAGCGCGGCACCGTGACCGGCCGCCCCCGACGCTGTGGCTGGCTCGATGCGGCGCTGCTGAAACGCTCGATCATCATCAACGGCGTGAGTGGCTTGTGCATCACCAAGCTCGATGTGCTCGACGGCCTGGAGGAAATCAAGGTCTGCGTCGGCTATGAGCTGGAGGGACGCAAGATCGACATCCTGCCTCTCGATGCCGACGAAATTTTTGCCTGCAAACCGATCTACGAGAGTTTCCCCGGCTGGAGCGAGGTGACCGCAGGCCTGACCGAATGGGAGGCCTTGCCCGTCGATGCGCGCCGCTACCTCGAGACGGTGCAGCAATATATCGGTGCGCCGATCGCGATGGTCTCGACCGGCCCCGATCGTGACCATACGATACTGTTGCGTCACCCCTATCGGGCTTGAGCCTGCCCCGACCCAAACCCATTTTCCAGAGGAAAGTCGATGCTGACAGACGATGGCAAGCACCTGTATGTATCGTGGGACGAATACCATCTGTTGATCGAACGGCTGGCGCTCAAGGTGCACGCTTCTGGTTGGGAGTTCGACCAGATTCTTTGCCTGGCGCGTGGCGGCATGCGGCCTGGCGACGTTTTGTCGCGGGTCTTCGACAAGCCGCTGGCGATCATGTCGACAAGCAGCTATCGCGCCGAGGCCGGCACGATCCAGGGCCGCCTGGACATGGCTAAATACATCACGATGCCGCGCGGCGATCTTGGGGGGCGCATCCTGCTCGTCGACGATCTGGCCGATTCCGGGATCACCTTGCGTGCGGTCGTCGATCGCTTGCGCGGCATGCCTTCGATCAGCGAATTGCGCTCGGCAGTGATCTGGACCAAGGGCGTGTCTACGTATACCCCCGACTACTATGTCGAATTGCTGCCGACCAGCCCGTGGATCCACCAGCCGTTCGAAGACTACGACGACACGAGGCCTGAAGGACTGGCACGCAAGTTCGTCATTTGAACTCCGGCTGCAGAACACCAGCCGGACATCATCACATCACAACCCCGTTGCAAGGCAGACGAAAAAAAAGCCGGCTCACACAGGGAGATAGCCGGCTTCTGTTCAACTTACTATTATCTATGGTGCCCAGGAGAGGACTCGAACCTCCACGGAGTTACCCGCTAGTACCTGAAACTAGTGCGTCTACCAATTCCGCCACCTGGGCATTCAGTAACCCGAGATTCTATCATCAAAAAAACTAACTATTCAAGCTCACCGGCCACCGGAGTCGATCTTCTCAATGAGGTCGAAGGCACTGTTCAAGGCCATCGCGATGGCCATGGTTTCGTCATCCGCGACGATGGTCAGCCCGACCTCTATTTGGCCGCCCAGGAGATGCGTGCGGTACTGCATGGCGACCGCGTGAAGGCGCGCGTGGTGCGACTCGATCGCAAGGGGCGCCCGGAGGCGCGTGTGCTCGAGATCGTCGAGCGCAAGAAGGCGCCGATCATCGGCCGCCTGCTCAACGAGAGCGGCGTCTGGCTGGTCGCTCCCGAGGACAAGCGTTTCGGTCAGGACATCCTGGTGCCGAAGAATGGCATTTCCAACGCCACGGCGGGGCAGGTTGTTGCGATCGAGCTGACCGAGCCGCCGTCGATGTATTCGCAGCCGGTCGGCCGCGTGACCGAAGTTCTCGGCGAGATCGACGACCCCGGCATGGAGATCGAGATCGCGGTCCGCAAATACGAAGTGCCGCATCGGTTCGCGCCGGAGACTCTGGCACAGGCCGCCAGCCTGCCCGACAAGGTGCGGGCTGCAGACTGCAAGCACCGCATCGACCTGCGCGATGTGCCGCTGGTCACCATCGATGGCGAAGACGCACGCGACTTCGACGACGCCGTCTACTGCGAGCCAATTGCCACCAAACGTTCGAAGACGCCGAATGGCTGGCGCCTGGTGGTGGCCATCGCCGACGTCAGCCATTACGTGAAGCCGGGCGAACCGCTCGACGAAGATGCTTACGAGCGGGCAACGTCGGTTTATTTTCCGCGCCGCGTCATTCCGATGCTGCCGGAGAAACTCTCAAACGGCCTGTGTTCGCTGAATCCGGACGAAGACCGGTTGGCGATGGTCTGTGACATGGTCGTCAGCCAGGCGGGTGTGATCGAGGCCTATCAGTTCTTCCCTGCGGTGATCCGTTCGCATGCACGGTTCACCTATACCGAAGTGGCTGCGATCCTGACCAACACGCGTGGCGCAGAGGCTGCACGGCGCAAGCAACTGGTACCGCACCTGCTCGATCTCAACGACGTCTATCGGGCGCTCCTGAAGGAGCGTTCACGCCGCGGCGCGGTCGATTTCGAGACCTCCGAAACGCAGATCGTCTGCGACGAAAATGGTCGCATCGAAAAAATCATTCCGCGCACCCGCACCGAGGCGCACAAGCTGATTGAAGAGGCGATGCTGGCCGCCAATGTATGCGCTGCCGACTTCATCGAGCAATCGAAGCATGCGTCGTTGTTCCGCGTCCACGAAGGCCCGACGCCCGAGAAGACGACGCTGCTGCAGAACTACCTGAAGTCGCTTGGCCTCGGCTTGTCGGTCAGCGACGAGCCCAGCCCCGGCGAGTTCCAGAAGATTGCAGCGGCGACCAAGGATCGCGTCGATGCACTGCAGATCCACACGATGTTGCTGCGCTCGATGCAGCAGGCCATCTATACAGCAGCCAACAGTGGTCATTTCGGCTTGGCCTACAGCGCCTATACGCACTTCACCAGCCCGATCCGGCGTTACCCCGATCTGCTCGTGCACCGCGTGATCAAGGCCTTGTTGCAGACGAAGCGCTACAGCCTCATCAACGGCTCCACCGACACTGCCGCCAGGTCCAAGAAGGGCGCGGGCGTTGAAGAAGAGCGCTGGGAGGCCACGGGCGCACACTGCAGTGCCAACGAGCGCCGTGCCGACGAAGCATCGCGCGATGTCGAAGCCTGGCTCAAGTGCCGCTACATGCGCGAGCATCTGGGCGAGGAGTTCGGC
>JBBRID010000239.1:0-6581 GCA_038221635.1 Burkholderiales bacterium | reverse complement strand
CGAAGACTTGCGCCGTCAGCAGGAGGCTTTCCTGTGTCAATGCCTTGCATCGATACGCGAAGTTCGAGCGGCCGGGCGCATCGATGTTGCGGCGCTTTATACGCAAAGCCTGATCAGCGGTGTCGCATGCGCACGGGCATGAAGTTAATCTTGGTCTTTGTAATCGACATACCTGATCAGCATTGAAGTTCAGCCAACTGAAGTGGGCCCACGGGGCATGTCTGGATATGACAAGCGGCACGCAGCAGGCGCTGGGAATCCCACTCATCTTGAACCGGTTGAAGAGGTACTGGATCCGACCGAAGTACCAATGCGCGTACTTCTGGAATCCGATGGCATTGCTGATCCGGCACTAGACATTTGAACGATCGCGCTGTCGTAGCCGGCCCACGGGCAGCGGCCTTACTCTTAACCTCGAGCAAGAGCTGGAGGTTCATCGTCTGGTCCTCGACCGGTTTGGCATCAAGGTGGCCGTTCACACCATGGGCCTGCACCTTGGCCGTTGCGGCTTCACGCCGTAAAAGACGATGAAGAAGGCTTACGAACAATCGCCCGCGGCGGTGAAGAAGTGGCTCAACGAGGAGTACCAGGTGATCGCAGCAAACGTCAAGGTTAACGATGCCGAGATCCACTGGGGGACCGGCCTGCGCAGCGATGACGTTCGCGGGCCGCAGCTACGCGCCCCAGGGCGACACGCCGGTGAGAGTAACAGCAAGCGCCACGGCATGTCGGTCATCTCCGCCTGCGGGCGCCGGTGCGAAGGTGCTGAGTTTTGACCGGTTTCAAAATGCTGATGGGTTTGCGGCAGCATTGGCGTGATGCGGGGCGTCGGCGGGCACCCGCAGGGGCTTCAGACTTCGGCGTGAGCCTGGGCGCGGTAGCTCTTGCCTGCACCAGCAGGCGCTGCTCGCGGGCACTCTGGCGCTGCAAAACGAGTTGCTGAGCGTGGTCGGAATGCTCGATGTCCCGGTGGCGCTCCATGCTGCGCTCGTGGCGCGCGACGAGATGGTCATGCGCTGGCCCACGTGGCGCGAGGGCACGGAGTAGGTGTTGGAGTCCAGCGCGACGCGGAATTGCTTATTGACGCCGACGGTTCGCACGCGTGCGAGGTCGAACCCGACGGGATTGAGCCGCTTGAGGTGCTCTATTGGGAGCAGGAGTTGGTGATGAAGGCAGCGGAGGTGCAGGCAAGCACAACGCGCAAAAGCTGAGGAATCTGCATATGTAGGAACGGCTTCAGCCTCGATGGCAAGCGGTCTTTGGATCCCACCTCTGCGCTCGCATGGCCGGCATGATGCGATCGATCGCGATCGCCGGCGTCCAACTGCTGCATCGCATCCGCAATGGCCAGCTCAACCGGATCGCGAGACACCGAGGCAGGCGGCGGCGGTCCTGCTCAGCGCAGGCGCAGGGGCGCCGTAGCGTGGTCATTGTTGGCCTGCACAAGATGGATCAGCTGCAGCAGGAACACGTCGCGTTCCATCAGCGAAAGACACTCGACAGTTCGCTCGTTAGCCCGCCGGACCGCGGCTTCCATGCGGCGGACGATCGATGTGCCCTTGCGCGTCAACTCGACGATCTTCGCGCGCTTGTCGGCTTCCGATCGTGTACGAAAAATCAGACCCCGGGCTTCCAATCTCGGCAACATCTCGGCAACGCTGCTACGTTCGACGCCGATCTCCAGCGCTACGGTGTTTTGATCCATCTTCCCATATTCGATGAGCGCACTGAGCAGGCTGTATTGGACCGCGGTGATATCGAAGCCCGCGGCTTCTTCCATGAAGAGGCCGGTGTGAATCTGATGCAGACGGCGCACGAAGAAACCGGGGCGGCTAAAGAACAACGACCGGGCCTGCGCCGCTTGAAGCTCGGCCCGGACGGATGCGATCTCTTTCTTGTCTCTTGGCATGGTGCAGGGGCCGACTGTCGACACGGAATATGCGGCCGAAGTGTAGTCGCAGGGCGCCTGCCTCGGCGCGCCATTAAAGTCGGGTAAATCCGAATGCTTGGCATATTGAGTAAGCCACATTGCGTGGTATCTTACATATAACGAAGCACGGCGCCTGTATGGCCGGCGCGCCGTCTCGCATCCCTAAACCTGACAGGAGATGACCATGAAGTCCATCGCCAGATCGCTCGTTGCCACAGCGCTGCTCGGCGCATCGATCGCCGCGGGTTCCGCGTTCGCTGAAATCGTCGTCAAGCTCGGTCACGACCAGCCGGAGCGCAGCACGCACCACCAGGCGGCGTTAAAGTGGAAAGAGTGGGTCGAGGCGCGTACCAACGGCGAAGTCAAGGTGCGGCTGTTTCCGTCAATGCTGATGGGCAGCGGCACACAGATGGTCGAGCAGACGCAGGCCGGCGCGCTGGAAGCCTCGCTCTTGCCCACCGGATGGATCGCGCCGCTCGTGCCGAGCGTGCAGGTGCTGGATCTGCCATTCCTTTTCCCCAGCCGCGCCGCGCTATACAAGGTGGTCGACGGTCCGATCGGTGAAAGCATCCTGAAGCCGCTCAACAAGGTCAACATTGAAGGCGTCGCGTTCTGGGAAAGCGGCTTCAAGCAGTTCACCGGCAACTTCCCCATTCGCGAGCCCAAGGACTATGTGGGGCACAAGATTCGCACCATGCCGGCGCCGGTGATCCAGGAGCAGTTCAAGGCCTTCGGCGCGACGCCTGTGGCGATCGACTTCAAAGAGCTCTACAGCGCGCTGCAGCAGCAAGTCGTCGACGGCCAGGAGAATCCCATCGCCACGATCGCGCTGATGCGCTTCTACGAAGTGCAGAAGCACATGACGCTGTCTGATCACGGCTTCATCCCCTACGTGTTCATGCTCAACAAGCCGTTTCTCGACAAGCTACCGTCAAAGACGCGTGCCGTGCTGGTCGACGCTGCCAAGGAAGCAGGCAAGTATCAGCGCGAACTGATCGTCAAGACCGAAGAGGAACAACTCGCGCTGTTTCGAAAGTCCGGAGTCGAGGTCATACGCCTGACGCCCGAACAGCGGGCACGATTCGAAGAGGCCTCGCGCACGGTCTATGACTGGTTCACCGCCAAGTACGGCGACGAGACAATCAAGATGATTCGCAAAGAGATCGGCGTGCCTGCAAAGTGACCGCGCGTGTTTGCCGCGGCGCGCAAAAGCCGATTTCCGTATGAGTGCACCAGCCGGTGTGCCGGCTCCCGAATCCGCTGCTCTTCGAGGGCCGCTGGCCAAGTTCGACCACGCCCTTGGCTGGACGGAGTGGACTTTCATCGGCGGCGCGTTGGCGTTCACCAGCGCCTTGTTGTTCGTCAACGTGATCCTGCGCTACGTTTTCCTCAGCCCGATCTCGTGGGCAGAGGAAGTCACGCTCTACGTCATGGTGTGGATCGTCTTCGTCGGCGGTAGCGTCGCGATACGCACGCGCGGACACATCGCCATCGACCTGCTGCCACTGATGCTGTCGTCTGGCCAGCGCCGTTGGCTCGCCACGGCGGTTCATGCGACGGCGTTGGTGTTCTTCGCGGTGTTTTTCTGGTACAGCCTGCAGCACACGCTGCGGGTACGCTCAGTCGGGCAACTCACGCCGATCATGCAGGCGCCCATGTGGCTGACCTACCTGGCCATGCCAGTCGGAAGCCTGCTGATGGGCTTGCGCACGGTGCAGGCGGTTTCCGGACTTTGGCGCCACGCGGCCGACGTTGCGGCGATGGACCTTCAGGACTGAGTGCATGGACGCCAACCTGTTGCTGATCTTCGCGCTCGTGTCGGTCGGCTTGCTGATCACGCTGCCGATGTTCATCGTGCTGACAGGCACCGCCTTCATCATATTCGCCACTATGACGCCGATGCCGCTGTCGATCCTGCCGCAGCGTGTGTTCGCGGGGCTCGAGAGCTTTCCGTTGCTGGCGATACCGTTCTTCGTGCTGGCCGCAAACATCATGGGCGAGGGCGGCATGTCGGCCCGGCTGGTGGCCTTCGTCCGGTCGCTGGTCGGCCACCTGCCGGGCGGATTGGGGATGACGGTGGTGCTTGCCTGCCTCATGTTCGGCTCCATCACAGGGTCGAGCGCGTCGACCATCATAGCCGTCGGCGGCATCGTCTATCCGGCGCTTGTTCGTGCCGGCTATCCCGCGCACTTCGCGCTCGGTCTGGTGACCAGTTCGGCGCTGATCGGGATGATCATCCCGCCGAGCAACGCGATGATCGTCTATGGCGCAGTCGCGGGCGCGTCAATCGGCGCGCTCTTCATGTCAGGCATCGGCGCCGGACTGGTGTTCGCGGCGATCTACATGACCTACTGCTACGGCTATGCGGTGGTTTGCAAGCTGCCGACAGATCCACGCGCCACCGCGCCCGAGATCGCCAAGGCGGGGCGCGAGGTCGCGTGGTGTCTTGGCATGCCAGCCATCATCCTCGGCGGCCTGTATGCAGGCGTCTTCACGGCCACCGAGGCGGCCGCCGTGTCGGTGGCCTATGCCGCCTTCGTGTGCTGCCTGATCTATCGGCAGCTCGATCTGCGCGGGCTGTGGCAGGTCTGCCGCTCGTCGGCCCTGGTGAGCGCCCGCATTCTCATCATGGTGGCTGCGGCGAGTCTGTTTTCGTGGATGTTGACCGTCACCGGGGCCACGGGGGCGATTGCCGAGCCATTCGCGAACATGCGCGATTCGCCGGAAATGCTGCTGCTGTCGGCCAACGCGCTGTTCCTGATTGCGGGCATGTTCGTTGATGTGTTCTCCAACATCCTCATCCTGGTGCCGATCCTGATCAGCACCATCACCGCAGCCGGCATCGGCAGCGTGCACTTCGGCATCATCACCGCAGTCAACGTCGACATCGGCAATATAACGCCTCCGTTCGGCCTGAACCTGTTCGTGGCCAGCGGAGCGTTCGAGAAGTCGTACGTCCAGGTGGTGCGTGCGGTACTGCCCTGGCTGGCGCTGGCCCTTCTGAGCCTGGCCATCGTCACCTACGTGCCCGAACTGTCGCTTTGGTTGCCGCGACAGATGTATCCGGGCGTGAACTGACACGCGCTTGCACGCTTGCAGCGCTTACTTGACGCACCGGACTTCATGACACTTGTTGCCAACACCCGCATGTATGCCGTGACGCCGGCCGCGAAAGCCGCTTGGCAACGCCTGTTCGAATGGGTTGCCGTGCGTGCGCGAACCGATCTACTGCTGGTTGATCACGATCCGCCGCTGCTGCTGGCGGATCTCTGGTCGCGCGACGACCTGGGCGCCGTCATGATGTGTGGTCTGCCGCTCTCTCGGCGCCAGACGCCGCCTGTGGTCCTCGCGCAATGCGTGCCATCGCTGCCGCGCTACGCACAGCGCGCGGTATACGTCACCGACATCGTTGTGGCGGCGGGCGCATCCTTCGAAACGTTGACCGACACATTCGGCCATCGCGCTGGTTACACACTCAAAGACTCGCAGTCCGGCTATTACGCCTTTCGGCACCACCTGCTGACGCATCACGCGGCGACGCCACAGCCCTATACAAACATCACCGGTGGACTGATGAACGCGCGCGGCGTCATTCGCGCGATCGTCGACGGGCGCATCGATGTCGGTCCGCTGGACGGCTATGTGCACGACCTATTGCGTCGATCCGACCTCGACTTCGCGCGCCAGGTACGCATCATCTCGCGGACGGAGCCCACGCCGATGCCCGCCATTGTTGCGACGGCCGACCTGGACGGCGACACGATCCAGCGGCTGCGCGATTCGTTCGCGGAGGCGGCCCGTGCCCCCGAGCTGGCCGGCCCGCGCGACACGCTGTTGCTGGCGGGTTTCACGCTGCCGACAGCGAAAACCTTCGACATACTTAAGGCGCGTGCGGAACTGGTGGACGACGCGCCGGAATGGCCTTGACCAACACGAGAACCTTGCCCCCTTGCCAACCCCGAAATGAAGGAGATCACCATGAGCCTTGAACAGGAAGTACAAGCGCGTATCGCGCGATACGAGTCCCGTCGCGAAGACTGGGATGTGTTCGGATTCGAGACGAAGGTTGATCCCCGCTACGCGCGTTCGCAGCGGCGCTACATCGGCGCATCAGGCACGGTGAGCCACCAAGACTCGACAGCGGTGCCGCCGGTGGCCTTCACCATGTCGGTGCAGACCATGCCGCCCGGGAACCGCATCCCGCGCCACCGCCACGAGACGGAAGAAACCTTCTTCATTCTCGACGGCAGTTGCCTGGTGACAGTCTATCGTGGCGAAGAGCAGGTCGAAGTCCGGCTGAACAAATGGGACCTCATCTCCGTTCCCGCTCTCGTCTATCACGACATCGTGAATGACGGCCCGGTCGCCTGCCCGGTGCAGACGCTGTTGTCTAAGCCCACCCCCGCCCGGCCCGATTACCACGACGCAGCGCTATTGGCGCTTCAGGCAGCAGAGCCGGCCACCTGAGAAGTGGCGCCGCAATTCTGAACAGCGCGATAGGTGGAAACTCCTGGCACCATGCTGGGCCGAAGACGGCTCGGCGATAAGGAGTTTTCGATGGTCAAGAAATCAGTGCGCCGCACCTGGCGCACGCACAGTCCAGCGTTCAAGGCACGGGTTGCTTTGGCGGCACTGCGAGAAGACAAGACGC
>JBBRID010000238.1:0-6597 GCA_038221635.1 Burkholderiales bacterium | reverse complement strand
CTCGAAGCGCGGCTGCATCATCCAGATCTCGCGCATGTCGGCACCGAGCTTGCCGCGACCGGAAATTTCCCCGACGCGCGCGTCGAAAACCGCATCGATGGCCTGCTGCAGTGCGGGGTGCGACGCCACACTACCCAGCTTCAATTGCTGCCAGCGGCCCAGTACCTCGTGCCACAACAAACAGGCCAGCAGAAAACTGGGCGCGACCGGCTTGCTTTCACCGACCCGACGATCGGTGTCAGCCAATGCCAACTCGACGAAACGCCGCTGTTCGGCCTGCTCGGGCGCCTCGGACAAGACCGAATCGAGCAACGGGAACACGCCCTTGTCGAGCCCCTGCTTTCGCAGCTCGGCCAGGCTGGCCAGCGAATGGCCGGTCTGCAGCAGTTTGAACATCTCGTCAAACAGGCGCGACGGCGGCACGCTGGCGAGCAAACTGGCCATTTCGCGCACCGGCTTGCGGGTCTTGGCCTCGATCTCGAAGCCGAGCTTGGCAGCGAAGCGGACGACACGGATGATGCGCACCGGGTCTTCGCGGTAACGCGTCGCCGGATCGCCGATCATCCGCATCAATTTCTTGCGCGAATCGGCCAGGCCGCCGTGGTAGTCCACGACGATCTGTCGCTGTGGGTCGTAATACAGGGCGTTGACGGTGAAATCGCGCCGGGCGGCGTCTTCGATCTGTGGGCCCCAGACGTTGTCGCGCAGCACCCGACCCGCCGCATCGACCACCCGCGTGGTTGTCGCCTCGGCGCCGCGTTTGAAAGTCTTCTCGTTGCCGTCGACCTGCTCGGCCGCATCGGCATCCATGACGGCGCGGAAGGTCGAGACTTCGATCACCTCGTGATCGCGCCCGCGGCCGTAAACGACGTGGACGATCCGGAAGCGGCGGCCGATGATGAAGGCGCGCCGGAACAATGCCTTGACCTGCTCAGGCGTCGCATTGGTGGCAACGTCGAAGTCTTTCGGGCGAAGCCCGAGCAACAGATCGCGCACCGCCCCACCGACGATGTAGGCCTCGTGGCCGGCCTCGGACAGTGTCTTCACGACCTTGATTGCACGCTCGTCGACCAGTGAGAGGTCGATGCGGTGGGCGGCTTCGCCGATCTCCACCCGCTTGCCGAGCGGCGCTCCCTTGGGTGCCGAAGGGGGTTTACCGAGGAGCTTGTCGATGAATTTCTTGATCATGGGAACAGTTGAAGTATGCGCCAGCCGCGGGTGCGGGCCAGCTCGGCCAGATCAGCCGACGGATTGGTGGCGATCGCGTCGGTTGCGCGTTCGAGCATCGAGAGATCATTCATCGAATCACTGTAGACGCTGATTCGTTCGAAGTCGCTCCATTCGGTGTCGAGGCCTTGCAGCCATTGCCCGACGCGCTGCAGCTTGCCTTCGCGAAAGGTTGGGATGCCGCGGATAAGCCCGTTCGGACGTCCGTTGTCGTCGCGTTCGAGTTGCACGGCCAACAGCGTGTCGATGCCGAATGCCTGTGCAATCGGCGCGGTGACGAAATCGTTGGTGGCCGTCACCAGCGCAACCCGATCGCCGGTCGATTGGTGACGGCGCACCAGATCGAGCGCCTGCGGCCTGATCGCCGGCTGGATCACCTGCGCCATGAAACGGTCGTGGGCGGCTGCGCATTCGGCGGCACTGTGCTCGCGCAGGGCTGCGGTCGAGAACGCAATGTAGGCGTGGATGTCGAGCTTGCCGGCCTGGTAATGCGCGTAGAACTCATCATTGCGGCGGCGAAAGACCGCCTCGTCGACCCATCCAAGCTCGATCAGGAACTCACCCCAGGCATGGTCCGAATCAATCGGCAGCAGTGTGTTGTCGAGGTCGAACAGACACAGCGCCTTCATGGTTCGACTCCGGTTGGTGCCGATTCGAGCTGCAACTGCCTGATCAGCGGAACCGTCAGCGCGCGCTGCTGGCTGAGGGCGTAATCATCGGCCCGGTCGAGCAAGACCAACAGGCTTTTCAGGTCCC
This sequence comes from Burkholderiales bacterium, assembly GCA_038221635.1. GTDB lineage: Bacteria > Pseudomonadota > Gammaproteobacteria > Burkholderiales > Burkholderiaceae_C > Ideonella_A. The sequence goes on along the minus strand of JBBRID010000238.1, from coordinate 4,614 downwards.
GCGCGAAGCGGCTCAAGACGTAGGCCGTGACATCGTCCGACAGCACCAGGCCGCGACTGCGCGCCTCGGCGCGCAGCACCGTCCGTAAGTCAGCCTCGGCGAGCGGCTGCAAGGCCAGTACGTGGCCCCAGCCAAGCCGGCTGCGCAGGTCGTCGCGCAACGGCAGATCGACCGGTGGCACCCGCCCGGCGGCCGCCACCAGTGCGCCACGCGAACTGGCATCGACGAACTGAGCGAAGGCCGCCTGCTGATGGGTGGCGTCGAAATCGTCGCAGCCGTCGAAGATGATCAAACCATGTCGATCATCAAGTGTCCACGGCAGTGGCACACCGACATCGAATCGACCGACCGCGACACCGCCGGCACCAAAGTCGCCGGCAAGCGCCTGCAGCAAATGGGTTTTGCCGCAACCCGCTGGCCCCCACAGATAGATTGGCGCCGCGACCGCGCCGGGTCGCATCGCGGCGGCTTCGCGCAACTGCGCCAAAGCAAGCCCGTTCGGGCCCGCAACGAAGCTGTCAAAGCTGCGTGGAGCACTCCGGCGGATCGGCAGGTTCAGTTGGCGCATGCTCGAAACCGAAGGCACGATATTAGTCAGGCACCAAGGTACAGCGGACTGGTCTGGTACGCGCGGCGCAGGCGCCGCGCCGCCACCACCAGCAGTGCACTCAGCGGCAAGGCAATCAGCACGCCGATGAAACCGAACAAATGGCCGAACGCGAGCAAGGCAAAGATCACCATCAAAGGGTTCAGTCCGATGCGCTCTCCAACCAACCGGGGGGTCAATACGAAACTCTCCAGCAACTGTCCGATGCCGAAGACGACAGCCACTGCGATCACCCCATACCAGCCGCCGAACTGCAGCACGCCGGCCAGCAGTGCCAGCACCAGACCGAGGCCGAAACCGACGTACGGGATGAAGACGGCCAGGCCGGTGAAGATGCCGACCGGCACGGCCAGGTCGAAACCGAACAAGGCCAGACCGATGCTGTAGCCGATGGCCAGCAGGCCCATCACGAGCAATTGGCCACGCAGATATTGACCCAGCACGGCATCACACTCAAGCAGAAAACTCTCAGTTGCCGGCAGCAACCTTGGCGGGATCAGCAGGGCCGCGCGGTTCAGCAAATTTGTCCAGTCGATCAGCAGATAAAACAGCACCACCGGCACCAGGATCAGATTGCCGATCAAAGCCAGCACCATGCTGCCCCCGATGCGGGCCGAACTCAGCGCCGCACCGAGCCACTCCTCGAAATTTGCATTCAGATACTTCAGCCCGAAAGCCTTGATGCTCGCGGTATCCAGCGAGGCCTCGACGCCCCAGTTGCGCAGCAGCGGCACGATGCCGCGATTGATGCGCTCGGCAAGGACCGGAATCTGTTCGCGCAGCAGAGGCAATTCCTTCGACAGGATCGGCACCATCAACAACAACAGCAGCAGCACAGCAACGATGGCCGCGGCCTCGACCAGGCAGACCGCCAGCACCCTGGGCATGCGCCGCGCAGCCAAGGCCTCGACCGCAGGATGCAACACATAAGCCAGCACGGCGGCAACGATGAATGGCGTCAGCACCGGAGACAACAACCACAACACACCGACCAGCACGGCCGCCAGCGCAAACCACACCATCTGCCGACGCAGCAGCGGATAGGGCTTTGCCGGAACTCCGGCGTCGGTTTGCTCGAGCACGTTCAGTGCAGCCGCGGTTGCCCGCCGGCCGCGCGCAGTTCGCCAAGCCGCTGATCGACCGCCGCATGGTCTTCCGCATCGGGGCGACCGATCAGATAGTCGGCGAGATCTTGCGCGGCCGCTTCGAACTGGCCGAGTTCGGCCCAGGTCAGCCCGCGGTCCCGACGCTCTTCTACCGCCTCCGGCAACAGGATGACCAGACGATGCATGACCGCCAGCAGCCGGGGCCAGTCTTCGTCACTGCGATGGATTTCCTTCAGGTTGCGCAGCATCCTCGCAATCACATCGCGCGCGGGCGCTTCTTGCAGAAACAGGCCCAGCGGCATGTCGAAATCGTCGATCAGGCCATGGCTCTTCTTGTACGGCATCAACATCTCGTCGAGCTGCTCGCGTGACAACGAATGGCCGTTCAGCGGATCGATGACGACCTCGCCCGACTGCACGCCGCCCTGCACCCGCATCTTGACTAGAAAGTGCCCCGGGAAGGAAACGCCGCGCGCCGGCAGACCGATCTGGCCTGCCATCTCGATGTACAAGACTGCCAGGCTGATCGGGATGCCGCGCCGGCTCGCCAGCACCTGCGGGAGGTAACTGTTTGCCGGGTCGTAGTAGTTGTTCAGGTTGCCGCCAAAACCCAGTTCCTGGAAAAAATATCGATTCAGCAACCGCAGCCGGTGCAACGATGTGGCGTCTGCCGGAATGCGCCGCGCCAGGCGCGCCGACAGACCGTCGATCTCGGCCAGTACCGACTGGGCATCGAGCGGAGTCTCGTCGACCTGCGCAATCGCCAGCGCCGCTTCGGTCAACGGGATGCTGGTGTCATCGGCCACCAACGCGCTGAAATAGCTCAGCGCCGTAGGCAACTCGAAAAGCTTGAAAGTCGGCATCCTGCAAGTGTAAAACGAGGGATCGCCGACATTCACGCTGACATTCACGCCACATTTCACGTGCTCACTCCCGACGCAGAAAGCTGCGCCACCGGATGCCACCCAGATACAGACAACCGAAATACAGCACGGCGGCCATGGCGATGCATAGGGCCAGCATCAGTACCTGCTGCCCCTTGACGGCGGCCAGCGCCACCCACGGCAGCGCCTGATTGGCCCAGAAAAGCGCTGCGCCCATCACGCCGCAGGCCAGCCCCATGCGCAAGAGAAATCCGGGCCAGCCATCTGCGGGCTTGTAGACACCGAGGCGGATCAAGCCGATCAGCAGCCAGCTGGCGTTGATGAGCGCAGCGACTCCGATCGACAGCGCCAATCCGGCGTGTCCGAGGCGGGGCACAAAAATCAGGTTCATCAACTGGGTGAGGCACAACACGACCACCGCGATCTTCACCGGCGTGCGGATATCTTGCCGCGCATAAAACCCGGGCGCCAAAATCTTCACGGCGACCAGGCCGATCAGCCCGACCCCGTATCCCATCAGCGCACGCACCGTCTGCTCGACGTCGTTGGCGCCGAAAGCCCCGAACTGAAACAGCACGCTGACCAGCGGGGTCGGAAACACCAGCAGTGCAACCGCACAAGGCAGCGCCAGAAGCAAGCTCAGGCGCAAACCCCAATCGATCAGCGCGCTGTAGGCTTTAGCGTCGTCACGTCCCTTGGCTGCGCTCAGTTGCGGCAGCAGCACCACACCCAGCGCCACACCCAGCAGGCCGGTCGGAAACTCCATCAACCGGTCGGCATAGAACAACCACGAAACCGCACCCGTCCCCTGATGCGAAGCAATCTGGGTATTGATCAAAAGAGAAATTTGCGCGACTGAGACCCCCAACACCGCGGGCCCCATCTGCCGCAGAACACGGCGCACGCCCGGATAGCGCCAGGCGTCGGCCAGCGCACGCGGTGCCAGGCCGATGTGCGGCATGCGGGCCTGGCGCCGCAAGGCCGGCACCTGCACCCCCAACTGCAGCATCCCGCCGAGCATCACCCCACCGGCGAGCGCATAAATCGGCTCGATGCCCATGCCCGCCAACCAAGGCGCGCCGAACCAGGCCGCCGCAATCATCGCCAGATTCAGCAGCACCGGGGTGGCGGCGGGCACGGCAAATCGCTTCCAGGTGTTCAGGATGCCGGCCGACAGGGCCACCATAGACATGAAGCCAATGTAGGGAAACATCCAGCGGGTCATCACCACCGCCTCGTGATGCCGCTCCAGGCCTGACGCCATTACCCACACGAGCAGCGGTGCAGCCAGCACGCCAATGACGCAGGTGATCAGCAGTGCCCAGAACAGGAAGGTGGCGACCGCGTCGATCAACGAGCGGGTGGCTTCGTCCCCCTGGCGGGTTCGAGTCTCCGCCAGGATCGGGACGAAAGCCTGCGAGAACGCACCTTCGGCAAACAGCCTGCGCAGCAGGTTGGGAATCCGGAACGCGACGTAGAAGGCATCGGTCAGCGCAGAGCTGCCGAAGTTCGCGGCGATGAACTGATCGCGCACCATGCCGGTAATGCGCGAAGCCAGGGTAAACAGCGATACCAGCGAGGCAGCCCGCAGCAGATTCATGAAAACGGAGGGCGCGAGGTCATCGCCGGGTGCAAGATGAGTGGCGCATTATGGCTCGCCAGAGTGGCCAGGCCATATCCATCAAGGCTCTCGCATGCTATACTGCAAGGCTCTGTTCCACCCCGACCCAACAAGACATGGCCACTTCCGCCAAAGCCAAGAAAAAAACCGTTCGCATTGCGTCGGGCCTGAAGCGCGTGCGTCAGGACGTCAAGCTGAACGCTGCCAATACCGCTCTGCGTTCGAAATTCCGTACCGTCATCAAGAACGTGCAGAAGGCCGTTGTGGCCGGTGACAAGACCAAGGCCACCGAGTTGTACGGCACCGCCCAGCGCGTGATCGATTCCGTCGCCGACAAGGGCCTCTTCCACAAGAACAAGGCTGCCCGTCACAAAAGCCGCCTGTCGGCCAAGATCA
>JBBRID010000237.1:0-6601 GCA_038221635.1 Burkholderiales bacterium | reverse complement strand
GCACTTCAGCGCTTCGAGTGCGCGCGGTGACAAGATGGCGTCCAGCGCGCCAATCGTGATGTGCGTGCGGCTGGCGGTGGCCGCGGGCAGGCAACTGGCCGCAGCGCAAAAGATGACCACCGATGAAACATCGCTGAGTCTATCGATGGGCGCCGAAAAGATCGCGCGCAACAGCACATCGGCAACCACCGCGAGTGCATTCAGAAACAACAGCAGCAGGCCACCAAATGCGAGTGCCACGCTGGCCGCGCGGACCCGCGCATCGACGCGATCAAGCCGGGCCAGCGTGTTGGCACTCAAGACTTGCCCGTTCCCAGTTCGCGCCGCACCTCGGTGCGCACCTTCAGGTATTCCTGCCACAGGCGCTCGTTCTCGGGTTTTTCGGCGCGCCACGCTGCGATGCTGGCCTCGATCGACTTGTCCCAGCGCGCGCGCTCGTCTTTTGGCAGCGTGACGATGGTGTGGGCCGGATCCGCCTTGGTCTTCTCGTAGTCGCGCTTCAGCGTGCGGTCGAAGGCCTCACCAGCCATGCGCGAGAAAACTTCGCCGCTGTTCTTGTCGATTGCCGCTTTGGCAGCCGTAGGCAGCGCGTCGTATCTGGCGCGGTTCATCGCGATCATGATCGTCGCCGCCCCGAGTGGAATGTCGACATGGTTCTTTGCCGCGTCGGCGATGCGAAAGCTGTGCAGCGCGATCCAGTCCTTCGGGGTGCCGTCGACGACGCCGCGGCTGATGGCCTCGGCCACGTCACGCACGCTGACGGTGCCGACCGGCGTGGCGCCCAACGCCCGCAGCACGTCCTGCTGCTCCTGGCCGCTGGCCTGCATCCGCTTGCCCTTCATGTCGTCGAGCGTGTTGATGGCCTGCTTGGAATGCAGTGTGTTCGGCGGGTTGACGACCAGACCGATGATGTAGAACGACTTGTCGTCGTAGCCGCGCATCAGGCCGGCCTTGTAAAGGCGCCAGAAGCTCAGCGATCCCTCCAGCGAGCTTTCGGTGACGGGCAGGCCGAACAGGTTGTCGTCCGGAAAGCGACCCGGCGTGGTCGTCGGGATCACGAACGACAGATCGGCAATGCCGTCGGTGACCATCTTCAATTGGGCGCTCGGGTCGCGGCCGGCCGCGCCGAGCGTGCCGCCGGGCAGGATCTCGACCTTCAGCGCGCCAGCTGAATCCTTCTCGACAGCCTTTGCCCAACGGCCCATCACACCGTCGGTGCCGGTGAAGATCCCGTTCGGTGGCAGGAAGGTCGCAAAGCGAAGAGTGGTTGATGCGGCCGACTGCGCGTGGCTGACGGTGCCGCCCGCAAGCAGGGCCAACCCCATTGCAAGCTGAAGGATGGGGGCGAAGGCGGGCAAACGTTTCATCGGAGGTCTCCTTGAGTTTTTGGCGGTCCGCCAGGTTGACGAAACCCGACACAGCATCAGCGGTATCCGCAATCCACAACCACCACAAACTCGTTGCAGATAATGCTTGTATAAATTTTCGAGCGATGTCATTGCAATTGCAACCACTTCAGGGTAACTCCCTATCTGCGCTTGAATCTCGAGCAAAGCATGCAGCTGCCCACTAAGATGGCGGCGTGAAAACGTCAGCCAACAAACTCAGAACGCAGCGGCGCAGCGGTGCGGTGACCCCGATCCAGTTCAGTCAACTGCCCACCTTCAGGCTTGAGACCCTGGCTGCGATCACCGCCCGACACGGTGAATTGCTGTACCAGCGGCTGTTCGGCCTGCGGTTGGCCGAATGCCAGTTGCTTGGCGTCGTGCGCGCGCACGAACCGATCAGCCTGCGTCGCGCCTGCGTGGAACTGGGCATCGACAAAAGCCTCGGCAGCCGACTTGTGGCGCGCCAGATCCAGGCCGGGCTGCTCGAGCGGCGTGACGACCCGGCCGACCTGCGCTCTTTCTTCCTGGTTCTGAGCGACGTGGGACGCGAGTTGATCGAGCGCATCAACTTGACCGCGACCGAGCGCAGCCACGAGTGGATGACCGGGATTCCGTTCGAGATGCATGCCGAATTTCTCGATCTGCTCGATGGCCAGATCGCCCATGCGCGGGCGATGCTTGAACATGAAATGCGACGCGCCCGGCGCAAGCTGCCCGCGCGGCCGAGCCATGAAGCCGGCGGCACGACCTCGCGCGAAGCGGGCCCGGTCTTGATGGACCGGCAGGTGCTGCTGGACTTCCATCGCAAGCTGGGTGAGTTGCTTGCCCAAGGCGCCCCCCACTGAGCGCGATGGATACGCTGTCTTCCAGCTTCGACGTGGTCACCGTCGGCGAAGCGATGGTGCTGTTCGCCGCACAACAAACCGGTGCGCTCGAGGCGGTCGAGACCTTTGCGCGCAAGTCGGCTGGGGCGGAGCTCAACGTGGCGATCGGACTGGCGCGCCTGGGGCTGCGTGTGGGCTACCTTTCCAGCGTCGGCGATGACACCTTCGGTCGAACCCTTTGCGCCACACTGGACCGCGAGGGCGTTGACAGGAAACATGTCAACGTGTCGTCCGAGCATCCCACCGGTTTCATGCTGAAGTCGCGCAGCGACGATGGCAGCGATCCCGCGACGCAATATTTTCGCCGTGGCTCTGCCGCCAGTCGGATGGGGCCGGCAGACATTCCCGATTCCTGGTGTGCCGCCTCGCGCCACCTGCACCTCACCGGCGTTTTCGCGGCGGTCTCGCCGACGACCCGCGAACTTGTCTTCAGGATGGCAGCCGACGCGCGAGCTGCCGGACGCAGCGTGTCGTTCGACCCGAACTTGCGGCCTGCTTTGTGGCGATCGCAAAGCGAGATGGTCGACTGCCTGAATCGCCTGGCTTCGCACGGCGACTGGGTGCTGCCCGGGCTGGAAGAGGGGCGCTTGCTGCCAGGTCGCGATACGCCGCAGCAGATCGCCGCCTTCTACCGCGATCGCGGAGCCAGCGCGGTCGTCGTCAAGCTGGGCCCTGAAGGCGCCTACTTCAGCAGTGAGGCCGGAAGCGGTGTCGTGCCGGGATTGCGCGCTGAACGCATCGTGGATACCGTCGGAGCCGGAGATGGGTTTGCTGTCGGCACGATTTCCGGACTGCTGGAGGGACTGACCCTAGCCGAAGCCGCCGCCAGGGGCAACGCAATCGGGGCGCGGGTGATCCAGTTTCCCGGCGACTGTGATGGATTGCCTACCCGGCAGGAACTGGACGCCCTCGTTTCCTGACTGGCGAGTCTCGCTCGTCGCCTTGCACCTGTAGGACATCGCGGTGCGGTGGAAGGGATGGCGTCCGATCGCAGGCAAGCTTGCACAGGTCGAAGGTGAACAGTTGCGCATCGAGACAGCTCAAGAACCGCATCCATCCACCTGAAAGGATTGACGATGAACGAAAAATCAGCCAACGTAAATTGGGAAGGCCAGGGCAAGAATGGCCAAGGCAAGATCAGCACCGAAACCGGTGCCCTCGACAAGTATCCGTATGGTTTCGGCAGTCGATTCGAGGACGATCGCCGAGGAACCAACCCCGAGGAGATCTTGGGTGCAGCCCATGCCGCCTGTTTCACGATGGCGTTCTCGTTCGCTTGCGACAAGGCTGGTTTCGCCACCAAGGAGATCGAAACCGTCGCCCGCGTTCGCTTGGTGCAGCAGGGTGAAGGGTTTGAGATCGATCGCATCGCCCTCGCGATGAAGGCTACCGTGCCTGGCATCGACGAAGCAAAATTCCAGCAGATTGCAGAAGCTGCCAAACGCGATTGCCCACTCTCGAAGGCGCTGACCGGCGTAGCTGAGATCAGCCTGCAGGCGACGCTCGAGAAGGAAGGCATCTGATGAGCCGAGTTTCAGAAGATGACGATAGCCACGAAGCCGCACTGTCGGCCGACGAGCATCAGCTGGGCCGTGCAGATGCAACCGTGACGCTGGTTGAATACGGCGACTACGAATGCCCTTCTTGCATCCAGGCCGAACCCCTGATGCGTCATCTGCTCGAAAACACCGGCGGTCGCTTGCGTTTTGTGTTCAGACACTACCCCTTGGTCGAGGTGCACCCGCATGCCGAACTGGCTGCGGAGGCTGCGGAAGCTGCGGCCGGACAGGGAAAATTCTGGCCCATGCACCATCTGCTGTTTGCGCAGGAGCACCACCTCGAGATGCCGGCCTTGACCGGTTATGCACAGGCGATCGGTCTGGACATGAATCGATTCAAGGCCGAGATGGCTGATCGCATCTACACGCAACGGGTTCAGGAACACCGCCGCGCCGGCGAGCGACGCGGCCTGCGCGCCACGCCGTCATTTTTCCTTAACGGCGAACCGATCGACGTGTCGTTCGGTTTCGAGCGGGTGTCGCAAGCGGTGCATGGGGCGCTGAAAGGCGCGTAGAGCGGCTCGCGTGCCCGAGGGCACGCTTTCAGAACCCTTCGAAGCTGCGCTCCAGCGCTTGACCGACGCTCTGCACATCGACGAGCGTCAGGCACATCGGCGGTACCATCCGCAGGACGTTCTTGTGCGCGCCCGACTTGCTCAATACCAGGCCGTTTTGGCGCGTGCGCTCGAAGATTTCTGCCGTTTCGCGTTGTGCCGGCGTTTTGCTCTTGCGGTCACTGACCAGCTCGATGGCCTGCATCAGGCCGCGGCCGCGGACGTCGCCAATGATCGGGTGGCGCTCGCGCAACGTGTTCAGCACCGAGCGCAGCGCGCGTCCGACGTTGCGCGCGTTGTCTTGCAGGTGTTCATCGTCGATGACCTGCAGCACGGCGCGCCCGGCGGCACAGGCCATCGGACTTGCGCCGTAGGTGTTGAAGAAGAATTTTGCACCCAGGCTGTCGGCCACCTGACGCTGCGCGACCACGGCACCCAGCGGGAAGCCGTTGCCGATGCCTTTGGCCATCACGACAATTTCGGGAACGACATCGTGGGCCTCGAAGGCCCAGAAACTGTCGCCAGTGCGGCCGAATCCCGATTGCACCTCGTCGACAATCAGCACGCCGCCAGCCTGGCGGACCTTGCGCGCAGCGGCTTTCAAGTAGCCCGAGGGGAGCTCGACGATGCCGCCATAGCCCTGAATCGGTTCCACCAGCATGCCCGCCAAACGACCCGGCGTCGCGTAGGCGATCGTGTTGTCGATCTCGTTCAGGTAGGCAGCGGTGTCGTCGCTGAAGATGCCCCGATAGGGATCGGGATTGGCGATGTGGTGGATGCCCGGCAACAGCGGTATGTTGTGGCGAAACGCGCTGATGCCGGTCAGCGATTGCGCGCCGATGGTGGCGCCGTGGTAGCCGTTGCGCAGCGCCAGCATGTCGATGTTGCGACTAAAACTCTGTGCCATGACCAGCGCCAGATCGATGGCTTCGGTGCCGCTGCTGGTGAAATGCACCACCCAGTCGGGCCCCGCCGGCAGGCGTGCACAAAGTTCTTCGGCGTAGTGTGCTGGCACCGGGTGCGAGAACATCGTCGTACAGTGCTGCAATTGCGAAATTTGCGCCTGCACCGCGGCGTTCACCACCGGGTGAGCGTGGCCGACGGAAATGCAGACGTTCATGCCCAGCAGGTCGATGTAGCGTTTGCCGGATTCATCCCACAGGTACTGGCGTTCTCCGCGGCTGAAGACCAGTGGCGTTCGATACGGCATGAACGACTTCTGCGATGCGGCGTAGAAGCGGTCGCGGCGCGACAGGATCTCTGACCGGTTCCAGTCGACTGGCGGTTCTTTCATGACGAGCTCCTTGGATCGACGCGTTCGCGAGACCGGCTGCTTCAGTAGGTGGCGCGCAGTTTTTCATTGGCGATGACGCCACCACGCACGCGGTCAATGGCTTGGCGCAGATCGGACAGGTATTCGTCGAGCGACACCTCATGCACCATCGACATCATGCGGTGAATGGCCTTCGGCTTCTGCAGCAGTCCCGGCAACCACCCCTGTTTGGACATCAGTTCGGCCACGCTGAACACATCGACGTCCTGTGCGGTGAAGGCCACGATCGACAGGTGCGGCTGGCCCAGCACCTTCAGGCCGTCGATGGCTTCGATGCCGGCGCGATAACGATCGACAAACGACATCAGATCGCGTGCAATGCGTTGGTAGCCATCCAGCCCCAGGTACTGGAAGGTGGCCCAGGCACCGGCGACGCCCCCTGATGGTCGCGTGCCGACGATGGTCGGCGTAACAAAGCGCCCACTCGGCCAGTTGGCGAAGTCGAAGTGGTTGAATGTCGCCTTGTCGGGGGTGCGGTAAAAGACTGTAGAGGCCGGCTTGGGACAGAAGCCGAACTTGTGCAGGTCGGCAGACATCGAGCTGACGGCGGGCACGCTGAAATCGAAGGTCGGAATGTCGCGGCCGATCATGCGCGCAAACGGTGCCAGGTAGCCGCCTACGCAGGCATCGACGTGGAACCAGATCTTGCGGCGCTCCGCCAGGGCCCCGATTTCTGCGATCGGGTCGATAACCCCGTAGGGGAAGCAGGGGGCCGAACCGACCAGCATGATGGTGTCGTCGTCGATCAAGGCCTCGAGTGCTGCCACATCGGCACGGAAATCGCCGCCGACAAGCGCACGGCGCACCTCGATGTCCATCAACTTGCCGCCCTTGTCGAATGCCGGGTGAACCGACTCGGCCGCCACTACGTTGCCCTTGTGGC
>JBBRID010000236.1:0-6618 GCA_038221635.1 Burkholderiales bacterium | reverse complement strand
GCCACGCTTCAGGTCCATCGGGTTCATGCCGGCGGCGACATATTTCATGCCTTCGCGGACAATTGCCTGGGCCAGCACGGTGGCGGTGGTGGTGCCGTCACCGGCGATGTCGCTGGTCTTGGAAGCGACTTCCTTGACCATCTGCGCGCCCATGTTCTGAAGCTTGTCCTTCAGTTCGATTTCCTTGGCGACCGACACACCGTCCTTGGTCACCGTCGGGGCGCCGAACGAACGCTCGAGCACCACATTTCGGCCTTTCGGGCCCAGCGTGACCTTGACCGCGTTGGCCAGGATGTTCACGCCTTCGACCATGCGGGCGCGGGCTTCACCGCCAAAAATTACGTCTTTTGCTGCCATATGTATTCTCCGAATCTAATTGAGTGGCCGCTTTCCTTCCGCGCTCAGTTGTCGGGAAAGAAAGCGTAGCGAGCGGGCGTCAGGCTAGGCGGACGGAGCGCAGGAACCGGAACGTACTTTGGTACGTGAGGATTCCGAGCACCGCCCAACGACGCATGGCGTCCGCGCAGTAGCTTTATTTCTCGACGACTGCGAAGAGGTCTTCCTCGCGCATCACCAGCAGTTCGTCGCCATCGACCTTGACGGTCTGGCCGCTGTACTTGCCGAACAGGACACGGTCACCGACCTTGATGTTCAGTGCGATGAAGTCACCGGTCTTCTCATTGCGCTTGCCGGGGCCGACGGCCATGACTTCGCCTTGATCAGGCTTCTCGGCAGCGTTGTCGGGGATGACGATGCCCGAAGCGGTCTTGGTTTCCTGTTCCAGGCGTTTGACGATCACGCGATCGTGAAGAGGACGAAGTTTCATTGCATCTCCTAGGGATGTGGTATCGAACTTGTTTGGAATGAGGGTGCTGACAGCCCCCTGCACCGAGGCGCTGGTGAATCGACTTGCGATCCGGCGCCGTTAGCACTCGCTCAAGGTGAGTGCTAGCAGATCAATTATAGGGTCGCGTCGGTTCATTTCAAGAGGGTGTCGTGCGAGATGTCTTCTGACGTCGTTTCGGCTCGGGCGAAATCAGGCTCATTTTTAGCCTTGTCTTAGGCGAAAAATCATATAAAGACAACACTTTTCAAAACTTGGAGGCTTGTCGAGACAGTGGCATGATCTTGGATTGAGCAAGAATCGCGACCAACAATGAGTGCATTCAACGAAGAGCGCGTCTTGAGCGTGCATCACTGGACTGACAAGCTGTTCACCTTCACGACCACCCGTGATCAGGCCCTGCGCTTCAGCAACGGCCACTTCACGATGATTGGACTGAAGATAAATGGCAAGCCGCTGCTGCGTGCCTACAGCATCGTCAGCGCCAATTACGAGGATTACCTCGAATTTCTCAGCATCAAGGTCCCGGATGGGCCATTGACCTCGAGGCTGCAGCACATCGTAGTAGGCGACAGTGTCATCGTCGGCAAGAAGCCGACTGGAACCCTTGTGGTCGACTACCTGCTGCCGGGCAAACGCCTGTATCTGTTGTCAACCGGCACCGGGTTGGCACCATTCATGTCGATCATCCGGGACCCGGAAACCTACGAAAAATTCGAGCAGATCGTGCTTGTGCATGGCGTGCGGCAGGCCGACGAACTGGCCTATCACGAACTGCTGACCGAGCACCTGCCTGCGCACGAACTGATTGGCGACCTCGTCAAGAGCCAGTTGCTCTATTACCCGACGGTCACGCGCGAGTCGTACAAGAACATGGGGCGGATCACCGAACTGATCGAAGACGGCAAGTTGTTCACTGACCTCAAGCTGCCAGCGCTCGACGTGCTCGACGACCGGGTGATGATTTGTGGCAGCCCCGGCATGTTGCGCGACTTGAAGCTGTTGCTGGAGCGTCGAGGCTTCGCCGAAGGAAATACCTCGACTCCTGGCCATTTCGTGATCGAACGGGCATTCGCGGAGCAGTGAAAACCGTTTCTTGAAATCGCGGCCCGGCGACCACCGTCAGTTTGGCGTGTGATTGCCGCCTGGCGGTTGCTCAGGCTCGTCGCCTGAGGGATCGACTCCGACCCTGAACTGCTCGCTCGCCCATGCGCCGAGATCGAGATTGCGGCAACGCTCGCTGCAGAAAGGGCGGACCGGATTGTCGGCCGCATAGCGGCTCGGTCCCTTGCAATTGGGGCAGGTCACGATCCGTGGTGGATTGACGCCGGCCATGGTCAGCTGCAAAGGGACAATTCAAACGCGACATCGCCCTGCACCGGCTTCAACCGGCCTTCGCCGTCTTGCTTCATCCACCGCACCGACACCAGCAACCGGTGTACCGTGATTTCCGGAATTGCGTCGAAGGCCCCGTCGACGCGCAGCCGCAGCAAGTGGTAGTTGCGACCAGCTGGCAGGCTTTGTTGGAAGTGGCCGGCCGGGGCCGCCACCTTGTGCGGTACGCCAGCGTCGCGGATCATCCCGAGCAGCAGGCTCAAGGCCTCGGCCAGCGGCATCATCGATCCGGTCCAGTTCAGTAGATCGACCCGCCGTTTGGCGCCGTCATGCTGCTGCCAGGCGTAGTAGGCCGGCAGATCAAATTCACAGGTGCCGCCGGGAATGCCGACACGGCTGCGAATGCTCATCAGCCACTCGTTGGAAGCAAGCGCTTGTCCGGCCTTGCCCGCCGACTGGTTCAAACCTTCATAGGCATGATCGAGTCGCTCGATGATGGCATCCAGCGACGGCTCGGAAATCGCCGGATTGCCGCGGTAGCTGTTCAGCGCTACGCGGCTGCGCTCGAGCTCTTTCAGTACATCGGATTTGAGGTCGGCACGAGACGCCACGTCCATGATTTCGAACAAGGTCACCAGCGCGAAGTGGTGGTCCACAGGCGCTTCGCGCGCCATCAACTGGGCCAGTCGATCAAACAGGTGTTCAACCCTCAGCATCGTGCGGATGCTCTCGTTGAACGGGTATTCGTAGCGAACCAAAGCGACATTCCTTGCAGATCACGGCGGGCATCGGAATGCCTGCAAGCGTCGATTGTTCCACAGGGGAGCTGAACTGCCGCGCGCCCGCGCAATCGAGTTGTGTCGCGCGGTAATTGCGCGTCTAGTCCGCCGGAGGCAAGCCAGGCGACTTCGCGCCCTTCAAGACCGGTTTGCGTAAACGCGTTGCCACAACGACCGGGCGTGCGCAGACAACCCGTCGATGTCGATGCCTTCGTTGAAGATCACATCGTCGGCGGCGGCACGCCTTTGCGCGCGGCTGGCCTGACGGGCAATCACCGAACGCACAGCCTCGATCGTCCATCCTGATCGGGCCGTCACGCGCTGCACCTGCAGGCCTTCGCCGCAATCGACGACGCAGACACGGTCAACCCGTTTCCGCCAGGTTTTCGACTCGACCAGCAAGGGGACATCGAAAACGAGCACTGCATCCTGGTGCAAGCGACTCTGCTCCATCGTCTGTGTCGCGATCAAGGGATGCAGAATCAACTCCAGCCGACGCTTGGCATCGGGATCCGAAAAGGCCAGGGTACGCATGCGCTGTCGATCCAGGGCACCTGAAGCGTCGATGAAATCGGTCCCGAATTCGTGGCGCAGTGCATCGATCGCGGCCCCGCCGGGCTCGGTCAGCCGGCGCGCAATCGCATCGCTGTCGATCACCACGGCGCCCAGTGTGGCGAAAACCGCTGCCACCGTGCTCTTGCCGCTGCCGATGCCGCCGGTCAGGCCGATTCGAAGAGGCTGCAGCTTGGTCGGCACGGTACGCTCGGACGACAACAGGGCGGTAGATAGGCCGGCAGCGCTTCAGGCCCAGCCCAGCCAGCCGAGCACGCGCTGGTTGCCGAACAGCAGCACGGCAACGCCGGCGGCAGCCAGGAATGGCCCGAACGGGACATAACGTCCCTCACGCAACGAATGGCTCAGCTTCATCGCGATGCCGACGATTGCACCAATCACCGACGCGGCGAGGATGATCGGCACGATCATCGATACGCCCAGCCAGGCGCCGAGTGCGGCCAGCAGCTTGAAATCGCCGTAACCCATGCCTTCCTTGCCGGTGGCCAGCTTGAAGAGCCAGTAAACCGACCACAGGCACAGATAGCCGGCGATCGCGCCCCAGACAGCGTCGGTGAGAGGAATCGTCCATCGCATTGCCGCCGCGGCCAGGCCGGCCCACATGAGCGGCAGGGTGATGTTGTCCGGGAGCAGCGTGGTATCCCAGTCGATGCCTGCCAGCGCCAGCAAGGCGGCAACAAACCCGCACCACAACAAGGCCACCGGCTGGGCGCCGATGCGCCAGGCGACCAGCGCAAACAGCAGTGCGCAGCCCACTTCGATCAGTGGGTAGCGCAACGAGATCGATTTGCCACATGCGCTGCACCGGCCGCGCAACGTGAGGTAGCTGAACAGCGGGATGTTGGCGAACCAGGCGATCGGCGTCTTGCACGCCGGGCAGCGGGAGCGGGGCTTCGACAGGCTCAGCGGCGTGTCGCTTTCGGCCGCAGGCGGTGCGACGCCGAGCATCTCGGCACTGTCAAGCTTCCATTGCCGCTCGAGGATCAGCGGCATTCGGTGGATGACGACATTGAGGAAACTGCCGATGCACAGACCCAGCACGGCCAGAGCCCACGGAGAAAGTAGCCATTGCCACTGCGCCAACCACGGCTCGCTCACACCACCTGACCCAACTTGAAGATCGGCAGATACATGGCGACGACGATGCCGCCGATCAGCGTACCGAGGATGACGATGATGAATGGCTCCATCAGGCTCGACAAACCCTTGACCGCCTCGTCGACTTCATCTTCGTAGAACTCGGCGGCTTTGCCGAGCATCTGGTCGAGTGCGCCGGATTCCTCGCCGATCGCGCACATCTGCAGCACCATGGTCGGAAAAACTCCGGTGGTCTGCATCGATGTGGTCAGCGCTGCACCCGTGGACACGTCGCGCTGGATCTTTTCGGTGGCTTCAGCGAACACCGCATTGCCCGAGGCGCCGCCGACTGAATCGAGGGCCTCGACCAGCGGCACACCGGCGGCGAACATCGTCGACAAGGTGCGTGTCCAACGTGCCACCGCCGATTTGTTGACCAGTGGTCCGAAGACCGGCACCTTGAGCAGTAGCCGGTCCATGAATTTCTGCATCTTTTCGGATCGCTTCCAGGACTGCAGGAAGAAATAGACGCCGCCGCCGAGGAAGCCGAAGATCGCCCACCAGTAGGCGACGAAAAATTCCGACATCGCGATCACCATCAGCGTGGGGGCCGGCAGATCGGCACCGAACGAGCTGAAGACATCCTTGAACGCCGGAATCACGAAGATCATGATCACCGACAGCACGACGAAGGCAACCACCAGAACGGCGATCGGATAGATCAATGCGGACTTGATCTTGTTCTTGATCGCCATCGTCTTTTCCTGGTAGATCGCCAAGCGGTCGAGCAAGGCCTCCAGGATGCCGCCGGCCTCACCGGCCTCGACCAGGTTGCAATACAAGGCGTCGAAATAGAGCGGGTGTTTGCGGAATGCCGCCGACAGGCTGGTACCGGTTTCGACGTCGCTGCGAATCTCGTTCAGCAGCCTGGTCATCTTTGGGTTGGTGCTGCCGCGGCCGACGATGTCGAATGACTGGATCAGTGGCACACCGGCGCGCATCATCGTCGACAGCTGGCGCGTGAAGAGGGCGATGTCTTTCTGTTTGATCGACCGGCCACCGCTCATGCGGCGTTTCTTCAGTTTGCTGACGAGGATGCCTTGTCGGCGCAGGCTGGCGCTGACAACAGCCTCGCCGCCGGCGCGCATCTCGCCACGAACGATCTTGCCGTTCTTGTCCTTGCCTTCCCACTCGAAGACAATTTCCTTGATCTTGCGCGCGGCCGCTGCAGTCGCCATGGTCTTGTGGGTCAGTGTTCTTGCGAGGATGCAGGATGGGGGATTGCGGTCAACCAGCCCTTGGAGTCGGATTGTCGGGCCATTTGCAGAAATCGCCGAGGCGTACCCCAGGCACCGGCGTGAGCCGGCTTCATTCGTTGGTGACCGAGATCACTTCCTCGAGCGTTGTCATGCCACTTTTCACCTTGAGCAGGCCGGCCTGCCGCAGATCGCGCACGCCTTCGCGGCGCGCTTGATCGGCGATGTCGAGCGCCGTTCCCGCGTTGAGGATGATTCTCTGTATTTCGTCGGTTATCGGCATGACTTGATAGATACCAACCCGTCCCTTGTAGCCATTGCTGCAAGCCGCGCAGCCGATGGCGCGGAACGGCTGCCAGCTGCCGTCGAGGTCTTCCTCGGTAAAACCGGCCTTGAGCATGGCGTCACGCGGATATTCGGCCGCTGCCTTGCAGTTTTCGCACAGCTTCCGGGCCAGTCGCTGGGCCGAGATCAGCAGCACTGCGGAGGCGATGTTGAACGGCGGCACGCCCATGTTCATCAACCGGGTGAGCGTCGTCGGTGCGTCATTGGTGTGGAGGGTCGACAGCACCAGGTGGCCGGTCTGGGCTGCCTTTATTGCGATATCCGCGGTTTCCAGATCTCGAATCTCGCCAACCATGATGATGTCGGGATCTTGGCGCAGGAATGCGCGCAAGGCGACAGCGAAATTCATCCCCGCCTTTTCGTTGACATTGACCTGGTTGATGCCGGGCAGGTTGATTTCGGCCGGGTC
>JBBRID010000235.1:0-6626 GCA_038221635.1 Burkholderiales bacterium | reverse complement strand
CAAACAGAGGCATGGTGGGCTCTTTGACTTCTTGCGAACGGGACTGCGTGCTCGGCAGATCTGGCATTTGCTCGACCGAACGCGGTGTGACGATCGGGCGTCATACCACAGCCACATGTCGGAAATCTACGCCATCAACAGGCCGGACCGGGCATTGACCGCTGCCATCGCGGCATTCATCGACGGCTTGCGGTGACCCCAAGGCCTCGAGCCAGGAAAGCCTTCGTTCTCGAAGCCCGGGCCGCCTGTGATTCGAGCAATGCAGGGAAAGCGGATGGGGCCGGCTCATCACTGCAGTGGATGGCGCGCCACAGATGCGGGCAACCGAGCTTGCACGCCTTACGATGGGGCTGCTAGGATTGACTCCAAATCAGCCGAAAGACCCCGATGAAAGCCCAGCACAACAGCTCCCGAACCACCGCGCTACGCGGTGCGCTGATGTGCGTCGGCGCGTCGCGATCGGTCATTGGCGCAGCGAACCCGCGGTTCGCGCCGGTCTACACCGGCATCTAGCCCTCTCGGCATCAACTTCCACCCGAAGTTCCGCTGAGAGATCAGCGGAAAGAATGCCAGTTTTCATTCTCCCGCTGTCTTGAGTCCAACGACTCCCCTGGGTGCCCACAAGGCCCCGCAGAGAGAAGAAAAATGAGGTCGGCCACCATGAAATCGGGGCTTCTCGAACTGAAGAGTCAATTCCAGCAGCGCTGGCTCGCGCGCCTGTCGTTGCCTGCAGGCGACTTGTTGCGCGACGCCACCTATCGGCGTCTGTGGACCTCGGTCCTGATCAGCTCGTTCGGCGGGCAGGTCACGATGCTGGCACTGCCGCTGACAGCGGCCGTGCTGCTGCACGCCAGCCCAACGCAGATGGGCCTGTTGACCGCGATGGAGATCCTGCCATTCGTGCTGTTTTCGCTGCCGTCCGGCGTCTGGCTCGACCGAGTGCGCAAACTGCCGGTCTACATCTTCGGCGAATCGGCGCTGGCCGTCGTGGTGGCCAGCGTGCCGTTCGCCTGGTGGATGGGCTGGCTGTCGATGCAGTGGATGTACGTGGCGGGATTTGTCATCGGCACGGTCTACACCACCGCCGGCACCGCGGCGCAGATCGTGCTGACGCAGGTGGTAGGACGCGAGCGGCTGGTCGAGGCCTACGCCAAGAATGCGTTGGCGAGCTCGGGCGCCGAAGTGGCCGGTCCGGGTCTGGCCGGCGCATTGATCACGCTGGTCGGCGCGCCGCTGGCCTTGCTGGTCGACGCCGTGATGCTGATCGCTTCGGCTGCGATCCTGCGCGGCATCTCCGTCAACGAGCCACGACGGCCGCGGCGCGATTCGAGATTCTGGAACGAGCTGCGTGCCGGCGTGCGCTTCGTCGCCGGCAACCGGCTGCTGGTCGCACTGGCGATGGCCGTCGGCGTGTGGCAGATGTGCCACCACGCGGCCATCGTCGTGCAGATCCTGTTTGCCACCCGCACGCTCGGGCTGAGCGAGCAGTCCGTTGGCCTCAGCTACACCGGCATGGGTGTCGGCACCATCCTTGCCAGTGTGTATGGCAACCGCATCAGCCGACGCATCGGCCCCGGGCCGTCTCTGGTGCTGGGCTTTGCTGTCACTGGCGCGGGCTGGCTGCTGTTGTCGTTTGCACCGGCAAATGCCTGGGGCGTTTTCGTGTTCGCGCTGACGCTGCTGCTGTTTGCCGGGGGTGCCGTGCTGATCTTCATCAACTTCCTGGCCATGCGTCAGGCCGTCACGCCCGAGCCGCTGCTGGGTCGGATGACCAGCACCATGCGCTGGCTGATCCTGCTTCCCGCCGGGCCGGGCGCCCTGCTGGGCGGCTGGCTGGGCGAGCACGTCGGACTGCGCGCGTCGCTGGCCTTTGCCGGTGGCAGTGCCTTGCTGATGGCAGTGGCGGCGTGGCGCTCGCCGGTGATCCGGCAGGTGCGCGAGTTGCCGAAGCCCGACAGTGCCGACGAGTGGATCGGGGCGGAGGCAACCGTGCGTGTGCAGCCGCTGGTCGACTTGCCTTGATCCACCTGGCTGGCCGACCATCGTCACGGGAGCGGGGAGAGCCGACGAAGGAAGACCGCGCCAAGTTCTTCGCCAGCTTCTTCAAGGATTTCTTCGGTGTCGGCATGATTTCGCATCCGGTCAGCGACGAGCTGATCGAATCGGCGCGCAGCGTGTCGATGAGCCAGCTTGAAAGCAACGCTCGGCTGCGCCAAGGCGTTCGCGACGACGGACTTTCGCCCAGATCTGCCGGCTTTCCGGGTGCCGACACTGATCATTCACGGCACGGACGACAAAACCGTGCCCATCGAAGCTGCCGGGCGTGCGGCCGCCGCGGGAATCGCCAATTCGACCCTGATCGAATACGAAGGCGCCCCCCACGGATCGTTCGCGACGCACAAGGAGCGGTTTACCGAGGATTTACTGTCCTTCCTGAAGCGGTAAATCGCCTTTATGGCCCCGGGCGGCCTATCGTCATCTGGGATGAGGCCGAAAACCGCCTCCCCGCGAACTTCCGCTCGAGGGTTGCCAGTCCGTTGAGGTCTTAGCGCGGCGTCAGCACGACCTTGCGGCAGT
Source organism: Burkholderiales bacterium (assembly GCA_038221635.1). Lineage (GTDB taxonomy): Bacteria > Pseudomonadota > Gammaproteobacteria > Burkholderiales > Burkholderiaceae_C > Ideonella_A. The sequence goes on along the minus strand of JBBRID010000235.1, from coordinate 4,049 downwards.
CCTCTTCCTTGTCGTTGAAAAGCTGATAGCCGCGAGGCGCATCGGCGAGTGCCATTCGATGCGAAATGATTGCCTCGGGGCGCAGATCACCCATTTCGATGCGTTTGAGCAGTTCGGGCATGTAGCGCTGCATGTGCGTCTGGCCCATCTTGAATGTCAGGCCTTTCTCGAACGCATCTCCGAACAGAAATCCGTGGATGAAGCCCGCGTAGACGCCAGGCACACTGACGATGCCGCCGCGGCGCGTGGCCGCCATAGCCTGACGAAGTGATGCGCCACTGGAGCCTTCCAGTTTGACTGCTGTCAGCACCGTCTCGACGGCACTGCCCTTGGCCTCGAATCCCACGGCATCGATCGACGCGTCGACGCCGCGGCCGTCGGTACTGTTGATGATGAATTCGGCAGGGTCGTCTTCGTTCGAGAAATCGATCGGTATCACGCCATAGGTTTGCTCGGCGAATGCCAGTCGATAGGGGAGTTGGTCGATCATGAAGATGCGTTCGGCGCCGAGCATGCGGGCGCAGGCAGCAGCCATCAGCCCGACCGGTCCGGCACCGAAGATTGCAAGCGTCGATCCCTTGCCGATCTCGGCGTTGACCACCGCCTGATAGCCGGTTGGCAGGATGTCTGACAGGAAAAGCACCTGCTCGTCCGACAGGTTGGTCTGCGGTATCACCAACGGCCCGACGTTGCCTTTCGGAACGCGCACCAGTTCGGCCTGCCCTCCTGCGTAGCCACCATACAAATGGCTGTAGCCAAACAAGCCGGCGCCGGAGCGGGTGTCCTTCTTGTTCATGATCGCACCGCGTCCGGGATTGGTCGTCTCACAGGCAGCAAACAGGGTGCGGTTGCAGAAGAAGCAGTCGCCACACGAGATCGTGAACGGGACGACGACACGGTCGCCACGTTTGACGTTGAGCACCGTGGGACCGACGTCCTCGACGATCCCCATGAACTCGTGACCAAGGATGTCGCCGCTTTCCATCATCGGAATCTTGCCCCGATAGATGTGCAAGTCAGAGCCGCAGATTGCCGTGGCGGTCACCCGCAACATGATGTCGTCGCTTTCGACCAGCACCGGATCGGGCACCGTTTCGAATCGCACGTCCTTCGAGCCGTGATAGGTCAGCGCTTTCATTGCAGACCCTCCGCAGTCAGTTGGGCAGGGATTGCGCGGGTGCTTTGCATCGGAGTTACTCCTTCGGGGTGAGGGTGGCCAGAGCGCTGCGAGGTGATCTCTGGCAGCGTGCGTCCGGCAATCCTCGATCAGCCCCTTCGATGGAAACGTCGGCTGGAAGCGCGACGCTCCGTAGGACTTGTGGCAATGGGCACGGGTGCGCTCTCAACTGCCAGAGATGACATGGTGCGCCCGCTTGATGACTGGACGCGCAACTTTTTTTGCGCGAGCATTCGCGTCACGAGAATGTGGACGCCGAAGGCGATGTCCTGGTCGCATCTCTGGTTCACTTCCCGAGGATGCGCCGAAATGTGAGATTGACGCGTGGCCCAGACGGCTTCGTCTGCTTGGCAATGCCGTGTTTCCAATGCCGCTGGGTTTCGCCTCTCATGACCAGCAGACTACCGGACGGGAGTTCGAGGCGGACTGGCTTCAATGCCTTGCGCGTCTTGTGTTTGAGCACGAAGACGCGGGTCGCGCCGAGACTCAGCGACGCGATGGTTGGTTTGGGTCCGAGTTCGCGCTCGTCGTCACTGTGAAAGCCCATGCTGTCGCGATGATCGCGGTAGTAGTTCAGCAGGACGCTGTTGAATTGCTCACCAGCGAGCGCTTGCACGTGATCGCGGATCTCGAGCAGGCGGGCTGTCCAGGGCTCCGGCGCGAGCCCGATTCCTGAATACGAGTAGTTTGTCCCTGAGTCGCCGTACCACGCGATGAGCCGCGGCTGCAAATGCTTCTTGCCGTAGATCACGACGGATTCGGCCCGCCACGGCGTCGAGTCGATCAGTTCGTGGAGCAACTCGTCCAAAGGCGAAGGCAACCCGGAGTTTCGGGCAACGCTGATCTCCGCGTCTTCGATGCTCAGGCGATCCAGGCCGGAATCATCCGCAAACAGATCCGTCGTCACTTCGGTTTCCGGAAAACTCGGTCGTTCAAGTATCCCCGGGCATGCCGCCGGCGTCGCCCAGTTTGGGCAGTCAATCGCCAGTCTGGGCGGTGATCGCCGCCGGCATACAGCTGTCCCCACACCGCTGACCGTGCGCGAACGCGGGCCGGACTCGCCGTAGGTCTTGAAGTCACTTGGGGCTGGCGCCTGGAAAAGCGCAGCCCATTTTCGCGGCAATCGCGCGCAGCCTCTTGCCACCTGTCCACAGCCGTGAAACATCGGTCAATGCGACCGAGGTGAGCAGGTGCGCGTCGGCGTAGCCGATGCCTTTTCCATGCAGGCCACGCCGACCAATGAAATTGAGTACCTCACCGTTCTCTGCCTCCACTGCCGCAGGAAGGTCATTGAGGAGTTCCAGAATCCCCGCGCGGTCGCTCAAGCAGCCGAAGGCGATTTCTCCAATCACGAACGGATGCTTGACGACCTCGCTACGTTCGAGCGGTTCGACGAGCCGATCGAAAAGGCCCCTGGGGCTTTCGCGTCTTTTTTGTGCGTCTTGGTGAGACGCTGTGAAACGGGTACCTGGCGGGAGAGCGTCGTCCGAATCATCGGCTGCAGACCGCGCTAATGCTGGACTTCTGCGATACGAATTTGCCAGAGTCCCCAGAAGTTCCCCCGCCCTACGAGTTCAGAAAGCGGCCGCTCGCGAAGGTCCGCTCCTGGCCGAGACCAGCGCCGGCCAACGACTGGTGCCCGGCATCTCGATTTTCTACTTCAGCAGACAAGCGGTCAAACCACGAGCGTTGCTGGCTGGATTCGACCCAGAGCAGCTCTCCGGTCGCCCAGATTAGTCGCCGAAGAGGCAACATTCGAAATTTCGTTCGACCTCCACAGACAATTGGAGCGACGCTGCCGTTTACCGATCCAGAGTGGCTGAAAACATCACGAAGAAAGTGATGTGCCCGATGGCCTGAGCCGCACCCACCGCCGGTTCCGGCCTGACCCTCAAGCATCCGGCGCAGCCGTCCGGCAACGCCCTTGATGCACCTGAGCGCAGCCCTGTCGAAGGTTCACAGCTCGAAACTCATCGATCGGCTCTCCGCCGAGCTGAAGCTTGACGCCAGGAGCACCCGCACGCTGCCATCGCCCATCACGATGCCGATGCCACCGTCGGGCGGCAAGACGCCGCGCAGCAGCTGCAGGTCGGACGCCCCCGGCTTCTCCATGCGCTGCACGGCGGGCAGCAGCAACCCGATCAGCACGGCGATGATGCCTTTGCTGTTCTGCGCAAGCTGTAGCCGGGCACCGGCATCAGGCCGATCAGGATGCCGTTGACACCGCGCGGGTGTAGCTTGCGCACACTGGAAACCAGTGCACTCGCACCGGGGTAAGACATGACCGACCCGTCGCAGGTCAGCTGTCGATAGACAGGGCCCATGTCGTCGCTCCTTGAACCGAGGTGCTTTTTCGTCGGGCCGGCCCTCGCCCGGCACCTCGCTCATCGGCGGCGGCACGCCATGATTTCGGCGCACACAGTAGGGGAGCGTCAATCGGCGTGGCGTCCAGCCTATGCCAACTGGCTCACGCGACCTGCCGGCATCAACCGACCCGCGGCTCAACCCAGATCCAGGGCACGATGCCGACGCTCAGCTTCAGCAGCGAAGAGGCGACAAGTGTGACGGTCGAACGCGTCACCAGCGGTGCGATCACACCGGCTACACGGCCGTCGGCTGCGCTGCCGCTGAAGGCATGCAGAGATGAAGCCGTGCCGCAGCGCTCGGGCACCAAGTCCAGCACCAGCAGGGTGACATCGGGCACCATCAACGCACAGCCGAAGGAGTAGACGGTGATGGGCAGCATCGCCGACCGAACCCGAGCGTCCGCTGGGCTGCGTCGTGTTGCCGCCGCAGCCGCTTCTCATCGGCCGCAGCGACGATCTGCGCGCCCTGGTGGCGCTGCTCGCTGGCGAGCGGCTGGTGACGCTGG
>JBBRID010000234.1:0-6672 GCA_038221635.1 Burkholderiales bacterium | reverse complement strand
GACGTCAAGCAGTCGATGAACTTCTTCGACCAGTGGCAGGAGATCCCCGACTCGATGGTCTACGACAACGGCTTCAAGGTGCAGTGGGAGCACTTCATCCGCCACGTCGTCGAGAACGAACCCTACAAGTACACCCTGCCCGAGGGCGCCAGGGGCGTGCAACTGGTCGAGGCGGCGCTGCAGTCCTGGCAGGAGCGGCGCTGGATCGACGTGCCGGCACTCGACATCTGAAGACCCGCGAGGTGAAGTCATGAGTCATTCGATCCCGCTGCCGCAACCCGACGGCACCATCGCCGCCTACATCCTGAGCGGCCGCGACGCCTGGAAGGCGCCAGCCGCACCGCGCTTCGACCGCATCGCCTACTCGGCGGCACACGTGGTGGCCGACGCACGCGCCGCGGTCGATCCGTGGCTGGACGCGGCGATCGACTGGGATGCGACGATCGCCTACCGACTGCGCCTGTGGAAGATGGGTCTCGGCGTGGCCGAGGCGATGGACACCGCGCAGCGCGGCATGGGTCTGGACTGGCCAACTTCGCTCGAGCTGATACGCCGCTCGCTCGATGCGGCGCGCGACGTGCCCGGTGCGTTGGTGGCATCGGGCTGCGGCACCGACCACCTGAACATCGACGAGGCACACCGGGTCGATGACGTGATCGCCGGCTACGAAGAACAGATGGAAGCGATTGAAGCGCTGGGCGGGCGACTGATCGTGATGGCGAGCCGCGCACTGGCGCGGGTCGCGCGCAGCCCGGCCGACTACGAACGAGTCTATGACCGCGTGCTGCGCCAAGCCAGGCAGCCCGTCATCCTGCACTGGCTGGGCGACATGTTCGATCCGGCGCTTGCCGGCTACTGGGGCAGCGACGACCCCGACCGAGCGATGGAGACGGCGCTGGCGGTGATCGAGACTCATGCGTCCAAGGTCGACGGCATCAAGATTTCGCTGCTCGACAAGGACAAGGAAATCGCGATGCGCCGCCGCCTGCCGGCCGGCGTTCGCATGTACACCGGCGACGATTTCAACTATGCCGAACTGATCGCCGGCGATGGAGTCGGTGCGTCGCCGAATCATCAGCAAAGCGATGCGCTGCTCGGCATCTTCGACGCCATTGCACCGGCAGCGAATGCCGCATTGGCAGCACTCGCCGCAGGCGATGCCGACCGCTTCCACTCGCTTCTGGCACCCACGGTTCCGCTGTCGCGCCACATCTTTGCCGCACCTACCCGCTTCTACAAGACCGGTGTGGTCTTCATGGCCTGGCTGAATGGGTACCAGAGTCACTTCACGATGGTCGGCGGTCAGCAGAGCACGCGCTCACTGGTCCATCTGGCCGAGCTGTTCCGGTTGGCCGATGCCGCGTCGTTGCTGGAACGGCCTGAACTTGCGGTGCAGCGCATGGTGACATTGCTGGCGATGCACGGCGTGGAGAGCTGACGATGCGCGATTTCAGCGCGGACCACCGCTGGCTGTCGATCAATACCGCCACGGTTCGCGCGCAATGGCCGCTCGACCGCATCATTGCCGAATGTGCGGATCGAAACATTCGCGCAGTTTCACCCTGGCGTGATCAGGTGGCTGCAGCAGGCATCGACAAGGTCGCGGCTGCGCTACGCGACACCGGCATCGAACTGTCCGGCTTTTGCCGTGGCGGCATGTTTCCAGCGTCGACGGCTGCGGGGCGTGTTGCCGCGCTCGACGACAACCGGCGCGCCGTCGACGAAGCACGTCTGCTGAATGCCGCGTGCCTGGTGCTGGTGGTCGGCGGACTGCCCGGCGCGCTGGCCGGCCAGGCCGAACACAAGGACATCGCCGCGGCACGCAACGATGTGCGCGACGGCATCGCCGCCACGCTCGAGTACGCCCGCGAAGTCGGCGTGCCGCTGGCGATCGAGCCCTTGCATCCGATGTATGCCGCCGACCGCGCCTGCGTCAATACGCTCGAACAGGCACTCGACCTTTGTGACGCGCTCGATCCGGGTGATGCACACGCGGGCCGGCCTGCACTCGGCATCGCGGTCGACATTTACCACGTCTGGTGGGATCCCAAGCTGCAGCAGCAGATCGCGCGCGCCGGTGTCGACCGGCGCGTACTCGCCTTTCACGTGTGCGACTGGCTGACGCCGACACGCGATCTGCTGAACGATCGCGGCATGATGGGCGACGGGGTGATCGACATTCGGCAGATCCGTGGCTGGGTCGAAGACGCGGGCTTCATCGGCTACAGCGAGGTCGAGATCTTTTCGACCGAAAACTGGTGGAACCGCGATGGTGGCGAGGTACTGGACACCTGCATCGAACGCCACCGCAGCGTGGTCTGAAGGACTGTGCATGCAGGCTACGGGAAAGCCCACGGCGCCGCAACGCTTATAGGTGACAGGCCGAGGAGGGCAGGCGTAAGATGATTCGCAGCTCTCAGCCCAACTACCGACGTGACACAGCGTTCCCTCCCCGACGACGAACCGGCGCCGATCAGCGACGCCGAAGCGCGCTCGTCCTCGGTTGGCGATGAGCGTCTGGCGCGGTTGGTCAATCATCCCGACGGACATTACTGGATCGCCATCGACGGCCACCAGCAGTTCGGCCCCTTCGACAGCATCGAGGCGGCACTGGCCGACATGGAGGTCGAAGAGAACGATTTCGACGCCGCGCCCCCATCGCTCGAAGAGGTGGAAGAAGCGCTGGGCATTGCCAGCTGGATCGATCCTGAACCCGGGTCACCAACAGACGACTCGCACCTTCGCCTCGAAGACCACTGAGCTTGCGTCGCAGCCGCCTCGACCTCTACCTATCTCCGAGTGATACGCCGGCATGCGGCCGCGCACCAAGTTGTTCCAGCTCGGCGCACCAAGTCACTGACTACCCGATCGACAGCGCGCGGCTTGGCCGGGGGCATAGTTGGCACGGTAGCTGCTACCTGAACCCTGGGGCGTAACGACGCGCCCCCGGCCGGCCGACTGCAGATCGGGTGGTCATGTTCACGACGCCGTGGACAACCGTGTGTCCCCGCAGCCCGTCACCAAGCGGTGCAATTGCGATGCGTGGCGGGCACGCAGCCTCGAACCCAACTCCCCACGCGACTGCGTCACGCCTGACCGCAAGGCCAGGTCATGACCATCGGTCGATCGGCACCGGGCTTGCGAGTCCTTGTATATGGCCGCTCGAAAACGCGGCCACACCCCGCGCCCAGACCGGTGCGACGAAAGATCCGCGATGCAAAAGATGAAGCTGGTGATGGTAGGCAACGGCATGGCGGGCGTTCGCACCCTGGAGGAACTGCTGAAAATCGCGCCAGATCTGTACGACATCACCGCCTGTGTGGCATCGCCGAAGCCGACCTGGCGCAGGCAGCACGCTGGTTCGCAGGCGTCGACGGCGCAACCGGTGCCGGCCGCGCACCGACCCTGTCGCTGTACTGTCAAGGCCTGAATCAGAGTAGCAGCGGTACCGCAAAGAACGCGGCGCTGATCAATCTGCACCTGGCCACGGGCCAGATCGGACGGCCAGGTGCGGGGCCGTTCTCGCTGACCGGCCAGCCGAATGCCATGGGCGGGCGAGAAGTCGGCGGAATGGCCAATCTTGCTGAGTGCACACCGCGACCTGGACAACCCCGCCCACCGCGCCGAAGTGGCCCGCCTGTGGGGCATCGCCGACGTGCCGGCGCAGCCCGGCAAGACGGCGATCGAGATGTTCCGCACCGCGGCCGACGGCGAGATCAAGGCCTTGTGGATTGCCTGCACCAATCCGGCCCAGTCGCTGCCCGATCAGGCAATGGTAAGGCGGGCGCTCGAGCGCGCCGAGTTTGTCGTTGTCCAGGAAGCATTTTCGACCACCGCCACCTGCGACTACGCTGACCTGCTGCCCGCCACCACCTGGGGCGAAAAAGACGGCACGGTAACCAACAGCGAGCGTTGCATCAGCCGCGTGCGCGCCGCGGTGCTTGCGCCCGGGTCGGCTCGTCCCGACTGGCAGATCGTCACCGACTTCGCACAGCGCCTGCAGACACGCCTGGAGGGGCCCGGCGGGCGGGCGCCGGTCACCCCGCTGTTCGCCTTCGAAGGGCCTGAAGTCATCTGGAACGAACACCGTGAAACGACGCGCGGGCGCGACCTCGACATCACCGGCCTCAGCTACGCGCGGCTCGACCGGGCACCGGCCCAATGGCCTTTTCCGGAAGGCGCGGACAGCGGACGGGCGCGCCTCTACGAAGACGGCCTCTATGCCACGCCCGACGGCCGCGCACGCTTCTTCGATACACCGTTCGCAGCACTGGCCGAGCCGCGCGACCCACGTTTCCCGTTCTCGCTGAACACCGGCCGGCTGCGTGACCAATGGCACGCGATGAGCCGCACCGGGACGGTCGGCCGGCTGTTCGGCCGTGTTCCCGAGCCGGTGGTCGAAATGCACCCGCAGGACCTGGCACGCCAGAAGTGGGTCGACGGCGACCTGGTTAGGATCACCTCACGGTTGGTCGCGCCAGCGCCGGGCCGGCCGCTGCCACGCGCTACCTGGCAGCACGCGCCATGCGGATCATTCCTCCTTACTGGTTTTTCACCCTGGTCGTCGTCGCGCTGTTCGTTGTCTCCGATCAACGCTGGAACATCGGTTCGCTGACCCCCGACGCCGCAGGCTTGGCGCGGGTGATCGATTCGCTGACCCTGCTGCCGATGGACGGCAAGCCAGCGCTCGGCGTCGGCTGGACGCTGATCCTCGAGTTCCAGTTCTACCTGCTTTGCGCGCTGGTGATCATCGTCGGGTGGCAACGACATCTGCTGTGGGTGCTGGGCCTGGTCTGTGTCCTTGCGTTGGCGCTGGAAGTGGTCGGCCTCAGGGTGGGCCACGGTTATGTGCTCAGCTCGTTCAACATCGAGTTTCTGGCCGGCGCGCTGGCCTGGAGGTACCGTGGCGCGCTGCTTCGCCTGCCGGCTTGGCTGACGCTGCCACTGGCGCTGCTGTTGTTCGCGGGATTGAGCTGGTACCTTGACGCTGTCGCCTCCGGTATCACACCTCGCCTGACCGGACTGCGAGAGCTGGCCGGAGGGGTCATGGGCTGCGCGCTGATTGCCGGCCTCGACCGTTGGGAGCGCGATCGCCGGGTGTCAGCGTCGGCTGTCGGTCGATGGGGGATGCGGATTGGCAGCGCCTCGTTCTCGGTTTATCTGGCGCACCTTTTCGTGCTTGCGACCTTCGCGCGGGTCGGCGGGTTGTTCGTCGACGCGCCAGTGCCGATGCTGGGGGTGTTGCAAGCGGCTGCGGTAATGCTGGCAGTCTGGCTGCCGATGCAGTTTGCCGAGCGCATCGAACTTCCGATTTACCGCAGGATGTCGTCATCGTTGACCGATCAACCTGCCTTGACTGCCGCCCGGGCCTGGTAGTCCGGGCGACTGCGCTCGGCCGACTGCGCTCGCGTTCAGGCCGGCTGCGGTTGCTGGCGCAGCAGGCGCTTGATCTCGGGCAGGCAGGAGCCGCAACTTGTGCCGCATCCGAGACTTTGTTGCAGCAAGGGCAGCTGGAGATCAAGCGGGCCAGGGTGCTCTCCGAGCCAGTGCAAGATCGCCGACTCGCCGACTCGCCGACGTCGTTGCAGCTGCAGACCTGCTTGCCGCGTGAGGCCACGGCGACCGGCGCCGGCGCGCCGGGGATCTGCAGTGCGCGGCCCGAGGGCTGTGCCGACAGCTCGTTCTGCAGCAGCGGCTTGATCCACGCTTCGGCGCGCACGTCGCCGGCGAGCAGAAAGCCCCGCTGAGCTGCATGCTGCGGTGCTGGCCGCGACGGCGATCCGCGTAGTGAAGCACGCCGGCCGCAGCCAATCCCATCATCCGGCAGCACCATGTCGCCACGTCGCCAGCATCGCCATGATGAAGCCGCTGATGGCGAAGAAGATGTCGACCCCCAGGTCCAGGTGGTTGAACAGAAAGAAGTGGTTGGCGGCACGGAACGCCGGGTCTCCATCGACCCAGTAGTTGTGCGTATTCATGCGCAGCGCGACGTGCGAATGGCACACAACGACCAGCAGGGCCGCGAGTGCGCGCAGCATCTGCAGGGAGCGGATTTCGATGGCGGGCTGGTTCGTCATCGGGGTTCGGGAGCTGGCTTGGAGTAGCAGTGTGGCACGCCGCATGCCCGACGGGCATCCATCACCGGAGCCAGCCTGTCGAGGCTTGCTCTGCGTCCTTGCCCGCAAGCGTTGAAATACTGGCCGCCCCACGCCGGGCCTGAAACTTGCAAAATGGCATTGATGAAGATCGCGCAACACCTGAAAGAGATCGGCCGCGGCAAGGAGGGCGCCCGCTCACTCGATGCCGAGCAGGCCTACGCGGTGATGGCTGCGATCCTCGATGGCGAGGTCGGCGAGATCGAACTCGGCGCCTTCGTGATGGCGATGCGGATCAAGGGTGAATCACAACCCGAACTGGCCGGCTTTCTGCGCGCCGTGCGAGAGCGCTGCCTGCGATTGTCGCCCACCCGCGGCACAGTGGTTCTGCCGTCGTACAACGGCTCGCGCAAGTTGCCGAACCTGACCACGCTGCTGGCCCTGCTGCTGGCGCAGAACGACATCCAGGTGCTGGTGCACGGCCCGCTGCGCGATCCCGGCCGCGTCACCAGCGCCGAGGTATTCCAGACGTTGGGCCTGCCGGTGGCACGCGATGCCGAGGATGTCGAGGATGCCT
>JBBRID010000233.1:0-6675 GCA_038221635.1 Burkholderiales bacterium | reverse complement strand
GGCCGATCGACAGCCTGATCGTTCCTTGTCCGATGCCAGCCTGAGCCAGTGCGGCGTCGTCCATGCGGAAATGGGTCGTCGACGCCGGATGGATGACCAGTGAGCGGCAGTCACCGACATTCGCAAGGTGGGAAAAAATCTTCAGCGATTCGATGAAGGCCTTGCCCTGGGCGCGCCCACCTTTCAGGTTGAAACTGAATACCGATCCGCAGCCGCGCGGAAACAGCTTCGCGGCCAGCTGATGATCGGGATGATCGGGCAATTCCGGGTAACCGACTGATGCGACCATCGCGTGCCCGGCCAGAAATTCCACCATCTTGCGCGCATTGCCGACATGGCGCTCCATGCGCAGCGGCAACGTTTCTATACCTTGCAGGATCAACCAGGCGCTATGCGGACTCATGCAGGCGCCGAAATCGCGCAGACCTTCGCGTCTGGCACGCAACAGAAAGGCTGCGGTCGTGCTTTCCTCGCTGAAGACCATGTCGTGAAAGCCCGCATAGGGCTTGCTCAACTCGGGAAAGCGGCCCGAGCGATCCCAGTCGAACGCGCCGCTGTCGACCAGCACGCCACCGACGACCGTGCCGTGGCCACTGAGGAATTTGGTCGCCGAGTGGTACAGCAGATCGGCGCCGTGGTCGAACGGTTTGATCAGCCAGGGCGTGCTAAGTGTCGAATCGACCAGCAGCGGAAGACCGTGTTCATGGGCGATCGCGGAGACCGTCGGAATATCGAGCACGTCGAGCCCGGGGTTGCCGAGCGTCTCACCGAACAGCAGCCGCGTTTCAGGCCGGATGGCGGCGCGCCAGGCGTCGATGGCGCCGGGTTTGACGAAGCTTGTCGTGATGCCGAAGCGCGACAAGGTGTAGTGCAGCAGATTGTGCGAGCCACCATACAGCGCCGAACTCGATACCACGTGGCTGCCCGCGCCGGCCAGCGTTGCAATGGCCAGGTGCAGCGCAGCCTGGCCACTGGCGGTTGCGATCGAGCCGATGCCACCTTCCAGCGCGGCCACCCGTTCCTCGAGCACCGCGGTGGTGGGGTTGCTGATGCGGCTGTAAACATGGCCGGAACGCTCCATGTTGAACAGGGCCGCCGCATGTTCGCTGCTTTCGAAGACGAAGCTGGTGCTGAGATGAATCGGCAGTGCTCGTGCACCGGTGCTCGGGTCGGGTCCGGCACCAGCGTGCAGTGCCAGTGTGTCGAATCCTGGATCGTTGAAACCGGGCATCATTTCTCCGTTTTGCGCAAGGCTCGAACCTGCTTGTCGACCATGCGTCGATGACTGGTCCGACGAGTCGCTTTTGTGAAGCGGCATTGTGGGCTATATTGAATCCAAGGCGGTGCTGAACCAGTGCTCGAAGACTGCATGCTTGTCGCCCAAAGCTCTAGAGGAGGTCTGCATGAAAGTCAGCGATATCTTGCGCGTCAAGGGTGGCACCTTGTTCACCGTTGCGCCCGACCAATTCCTTCGCGAAGCAGTGGAGACGATGGCCGACCGCGATATCGGCTCGCTCATCGTGATGGAGCACGGCGTCCTCGTTGGGATGTTGACGTTTCGCGAAGTCATCAAGTCGTTGGCCATCAACAACGCAGGCGTCGGCGAGAACCGGATCAGCAGCGTCATGGACGCTCATCCACTGACCTGCACGCCCGATACCGAAATCGATGAGGTGCGGCGAATGATGCTGGAGCGTCACGCCCGCTACATGCCGGTCATGGCACAAAGCACGTTGATGGGTGTGATCTCGTTCTACGACGTTGCCAAGGCGGTGGTCGACAGCCAGGACTTCGAGAACCGGATGCTGAAGGCCTACATCCGCGATTGGCCGGTGGAAGACGGCAAGGACGAAGCCGCTACCACGTCCTAGCCCGGGGCGCTGAGCAGCGGGCGTCGGCTGGATTCGAGCGGCGACACCCCTTAGCGCCGCGGCATTACCTTGCTCGGCAGTGCGCGCGCCGCTGTCAAGCCACTGCGGACTGCGCCTTCCAGCGTGGCCGGATAAGGTCCTTCGATGTAGTCACCGGCTGCCAGCAGGCCGTCAGCGATTCGCATCGGCGGCCGTTGCAGGTCGGGGGTGCAGCGAAACGTCGCACGTTTGTCGGTCAATACCTGCAGCAACTCGGGTGCCGAACGCAGGTGGCTGCCGAGCTGATCTCGCAACTGGTCGAGTGCCATGGCAACCGTCGATTCCATGCTGCGCTCGAGCCATGGCGCGGCTCCGCTGATAACCAGCGTCAACAACCCGTCTGCGCCATCGAGCTGACCTTGGTCGAAGACGAATTGCACCGGCCGATTGGTTTGGTCGGCGTGCAGCGCCAGCATTGGCAGTGGCAGCCGCGTGCCTTTGCTGCGCACGCTCAAGGTGATGATCGGCTCGAAACGCAGCGCAGTTGCGATGGCTGCCCACTGCGGATTGATGGCCCCCACCAACCGCGCGGCTTCGGTCGATGTGGCCGCCACGATCACGGCCGAGAACGCCTGACCGTCAACCAGCCAGTCGCCGGCATCGGGCTGCGTCAGTTCACGAACGCGCTGCCCGAGCCGCACGTCGGTACCGGCCTCGGCAAGCCGGGCCAGTACCGGCGCCGGCAGCAGGGCGCTCAAGCGCTGGCGCGGCAGCAGCAGATCGGCCGCTCCCGGGCCGGCAAACAAGGCGTCGCGCAGGATGCGCAGGAATACAGCCGCACTGGCCTGTTCGCTCGGCGTATTGAGAGCGGCCACGCACAATGGATCGATCACGGTGCGACGCAGGCGGGACGGCAGACCGGCAGTCAGCTCGGCGACACTGAGCGACGCTGAACAGCGAAACCCTCGCAAGCGCCAGCCGACGGCGGCGCTGAGCAGTGCCAGTCGGTCGCGCCACGGCCATTGACGTTGACCGATGACACCGCGAACGAACGCGGGAATGGCCGGACCTGACTCCAGTTTCAGTCCGCTACCATCGGCATACACCAGACGCAGCGGCGAGCGCCACAACACGCTGTCCGGGTCGACGCCGAGACGGCGCATCAGCGCCAGCGTCTGTACATAGGCGCCGATCAGGATGTGCTGGCCGTTGTCGAGACCGCCGAGCGCTTCGTGGCCAGGTACCTGGCGAGCGCGACCGCCTGCATGCCCAGCCATCTCGAACAGCGTGACCTTGTGCCCCGCATCGACGAGCTCGACAGCCGCTGCCAGTCCCGCCCAACCGGCGCCGATGACCGCGATGCTGGACGGGTCGTGCGGCGCGCCGATGGTTTCCACCACCGGTCAGCGACCGCGCAAATGAGTGCGGGTTGCGATCCAGAGCTTGCGCAACGGCGTCAGCGACACCCGCTGGTGCAGCACCTGGAAGCCCTCGGCCTCGATCTCTCGCAACAGACTGCGGTAGATGTTGGACATCATCAGTCCGGGCTTCTGCGCGTTTCGGTCCTGATCGGGCAGCAGCGCCATCGCTTCGTCGTAGACAGCGTGTGCGCGTTCTGCCTGAAACCGCATCAAGGCCTGGAAGCGATCGCTGTAACCCCACGGTTGCTCGCGCTGCAGCAGCTCATTGGCCTTCACGTTGAATTGCTGCAGCTCAGAAATCGGCAGGTAGATGCGGCCGCGGCGGGCGTCGTCACCGACATCGCGGATGATGTTGGTCAGTTGCATCGCGAGGCCCAGCTTGTGCGCATATTGCACGGTTTCGTCGCTGGTTCGGCCGAAGATGTTGGCGGCAACCTCACCCACCTCACCGGCCACCAGATGGCAATACCGCACCAGGCCGGCAAAGTCGAGGTAGCGGTTCTGGCTGAGGTCCAGCTGGCAACCTTCGATCACCGCCAGCAGGTGCCGTGCTTCGATGCCGAACTCGGCCGCGAGCGGCAACAGCGCCTTGGTGACCGGATGGTTCGCCTGACCGGCGAAGCTCGAAACGACTTCCGATTGCCACCAGGCCAGCTTGGCCGCGGCCACGCCAGGGTCGCTCACCTCATCAACCACGTCGTCAACTTCCCGACAGAAGGCGTAGAACGCGGTGATGGCGGCACGCCTCGGCGGCGGCAGGAACAGGAAGGCGTAGTAGAAGCTCGAACCGCTGCCTGCCGCCTTGTCCTGAACGTACTGCTGTGGGCTGACAGCCGAGTACTCCTGCTGAGTCGATGGCGGTGACGGGTTCACGATGCAGGTCTCGTCGTCGAATCGAATCTGCGCATGCGAAGCGCGCGCCACATGATCAACGGCATGTCGAACGCGCGCAGGCGAGGGCGCCGCACCATCGTGTCGCAACCGTTTGCTTCGATCTTGTCGAGGATGCGCAGCCCGCCTTGCACGACCAAGCGCAACTCCCAACCGGCCCGTCCGCCGAGCCGGAAAACAAGCGCCTCGCCGCTGCGCATCAACGATCTCGCCCACGCCACTTCGGCGCCGAGCAAGGCCCGCAGCGCGGTACTGTCTTCGCGGGCAAGCAGGCGATCGGGTTCCACGTGATGCTCCAGACAATCAGCGAGGGGCAAATAGAGGCGACCCCTGGCAAGATCAGCGCCCAGGTCTTGCCAGAAGTTGATCAATTGCAGGGCGCTGCAGATTGCGTCCGATTGTCGCAGGGCCTGGGCATCGTCGACGCCGTACAGCTGCAACAATAACCGGCCGACCGGATTGGCCGAGCGCCGGCAGTAGTCGAGCAGCTCGGAGCGGTTTTGGTAGCTGGACTTGGTAAGGTCTTGCTCGAACGCGCTCAGCAAGTCGTCGAACGGCTTGGCCGGCAGGCTCCAGCGCCGCATCGTGTGGGCCAGATTGGTGAAGATCGGCTGCCAGCGCGGCGAAGGCGGCGCGCCGCCAGCGACGGCATGCAGATCGCCTCGGTAGGCAGACAGCTCATCCATCCTTCGGCCAGCTGGTGCATCGCCTTCGTCGGCGATGTCGTCTGCGGTGCGCGCAAACCAATAGATCGCTGCAACGGCCGGTCGCAGCTGCGGCGGACAAAGCACCGAGGCAACCGGAAAGTTTTCGTAGTGATCGACGCTCACGACGCCATTGTCGACGCACATTTCAGGCTGAGGTCGAGACCGGGTTAAAATCCTCGGTTCGATTCGAAGTCGGTCCAGGGCCAGCGCGGGTGGCGAAATTGGTAGACGCACCAGGTTTAGGTCCTGACGCCAGCAATGGTGTGGGGGTTCGAGTCCCCCCCCGCGCACCACGATCTTCTTCCCGATTTGATTGCAGAAAGTTTTCCGAACATGTCCGTGAACGTTGAAACCCTCGACAAGCTCGAACGCCGCATCACGCTGACGCTGCCGGCTGAAACCATCACCTCCGAGGTGAATTCCCGCTTGAAGCGCCTCGCGCGCACTGTAAAGGCCGACGGTTTCCGTCCTGGCAAGGTGCCGATGAGCGTCGTCCAGCAGCGATATGGTTATTCGGTGCACTACGAAGTGATGAATGACAAGGTCGGCCAGGCCTTTTCGGAAGCCGCCAGCGAAGCCAAGCTGCGCGTTGCCGGCCCGCCGAAGATCACCGAAAAGGAAGGCGCAGCCGATGGCGAAATCGTCTTCGATGCCACTTTCGAGGTCTATCCGGACGTCAAATTCGGCGACCTGACCACCGCGGAAATCGAGCGCGTCAGCACCGAGGTTTCCGAAGAGGCGATCGACAAGACTTTGGGCATCCTGCGCAAGCAGCGCCGCAGCTTCGCGCAGCGCGCACAGGTTGACGAGGCGGCCGAAGGCGATCGGGTCACCATCGACTTCGAAGGCAAGATCGATGGCGTACCGTTTGACGGTGGCCGAGCCGAAGGCTTCCAGTTCCTGATCGGCGAAGGGCAGATGCTCGAAGCCTTCGACAAGGCCGTGCGTGGCATGAAGGCCGGCGAATCGAAGACCTTCCCGCTGCAGTTCCCAGACGACTATCAGGGCAAGGACGTCGCCGGCAAGGAAGCCGATTTCCTGGTAACGGTCAACAAGATCGAGGCGCAGCATCTGCCCGAGGTCAATGAGGCACTGGCCAAGTCGCTGGGCATCACTGACGGCACGGTCGAGGCACTGCGCGCCGATATCAAGAAAAACCTGGAGCGCGAGGTCAAGTTCCGCGTGCTGGCGCGCAACAAGGCGGCGGTGATGGACGGCTTGGTGAAGCTGGCTGAGCTCGACGTGCCGAACGCGCTGGTGCAAGGTGAATGTGAGCGCATGATCGAGAACGCCCGTGCCGACCTGAAGAAACGCGGAATCAAGGACGCCGACAAGACGCCGATTCCGCCGGAGATCTTTCAACCGCAAGCCGAGCGCCGCGTTAGACTTGGACTGGCCGTTTCCGAGTTGGTGCGCACCAACAATCTGCATGCCAAGCCCGACCAACTGCAGGCGCACATCGAGGAGATGTCGCAGAGCTACGAGAAGCCGGCCGAAGTGATGCGTTGGTACCTGGGTGATCGCCAGCGCATGGCTGAGGTCGAGGCCGTGGTGATCGAGAACAACGTTGCGGAATTCGTGCTGTCACAGGCCAAAGTTGTCGACAAGGCCTTGCCGTTCGACGAATTGATGGCTGCACCCAACTGATCCTTGCCGGGTCGACCGGCAGGTTAGGGCACCGCACCGTCAGGGCGGTGCCCTTGTCGTTTCATGCTGACGCTCTTGCGGTCTGATAATCGGCCCCAAGATCCAACAGATTGAGAATCCACTTTTGCGAAGGACGCCTGAGATGAGCGCACTCGACAC
>JBBRID010000232.1:0-6748 GCA_038221635.1 Burkholderiales bacterium | reverse complement strand
GCTCTGGGGGGGGGGGTGGGTGCCTCGCGCGGTGTTTGGTCGTTTTTGAGTTTTGGAGTTCCCCCCCCACCCCCTCCCCCCCCCCCCACCCCCCCCCCCCCCCCCGCGGGGGGGGGGGGGGGGGGGGGGGGGCCCCGGGCTGTTGCGCACGCACTCTCCACGCTCATATATCGTCTCCGGTCAGCCTGGTTCTTCTCGAACCCCGTGCAGCCTTCCGGCAACGAAACACGCCGCCAGATTGCGCTCGTCACCCAAGGTCATCCAGGCAAAAACCTTCTCATGCAAGCTGCGCGCCACCGACAGCCGCCGTTCGGCCACCGGGCCGACCGCCACCTTCCAGGCACAGACATCGGCCACCCGACCCGGCTCCAGGCTGCCGATCTCGTCGTCCAGCCCCAGCGCTCGTGCAGCGCCGCGGGTTGCGGCATACAAGCCTTTCCAGGCCGTCAGACGTTCGCCGCGCATGGCCTGCACCTTGTAGGCGTCGCCCAGCGTGCGCAACATCGACAAGCTGGTGCCGCCACCAACATCGGTGGCCGTGGTGATCGCCGCGCCGGCTTGTTCGGTGGCACGCCAGTCGAACAGGCCACTGCCAAGGAACAGGTTCGATGACGGGCTGTGGGCGATTTGCGCACCACTTTCGCGCAACGTCGTCCGGTCGAAGTCGTCGAGCCAGATGCCGTGTGCCAGCACGCTGCGCGGATGCAGCAAGCCGGCGCTTGCGTACACATCGAGGTAGCTGCGCGCGTGCGGAAACAGCTCGGCCACCCATTTCACCTCGGCCTGGTTCTCGGCCACGTGGGTTTGCATGTACAGGCTGGGGTCGGCCTTGCACAAGGCACCGGCCATCGCCAGCTGCTCGGGTGTGCTGGTCGGCGCAAATCGCACCGTCACCGCATAGGACAGACGCTGCTTGCCGTGCCAGCGGTCGATCAGGTCGATGCAATCGCGCTGCGCCTGCTCGACGTCGTCGCGCAGGCCGTCCGGGGCATTCCGATCCATCAATACCTTGCCGGCGATCATCCGCATGCCGCGCTCGGCTGCCGCCTCGAACAGCGCATCGACACTGACCTTGTGGACGGTCGGAAAGACGACGGCACTGGTCGTGCCCGCTGCCAGCAGCGAGTCGCAGAACAGCGCTGCACCGATGCGCGCCACGTCCGGATCGGCGTAGCGGCGCTCGGCCGGGAAGGTGTAGGTGTCCAGCCAGTCGAGCAACTCGCTGCCATAGCTGGCGATCACGTCAAGCTGCGGGCTGTGGACGTGGGTATCTATGAAACCCGGCATCAGCAGCCGGCCGCAGTGATCGTGTCGTTCCGCGTCGAGCCACTGCATCGGTAGACCCTCGGCGGCAGGCTGCACGGACTGGATGCGCCCGGACTCGATCAGCAGCCAATGGTCGGGCCGGAATCGAACCTCGTCGCTTGCGACCTCGCCCCAGCCCGGTGCCGCCGTGAAATCGAGCAGGTCGCCACGGATCGCCACCCGCTGAGAAGCGGACCCGACGGCCGAAATGGCGGGTGATGAACTCATGGATGAAGGTGTTGGTGCGGCAGCACTGGGCAAGCCTTGGGCAGCGTCATCAGTGGGCTTGCGCCGGACCATCGGAATCGACACGCGGGCGCAGCGTCCCGCGTGCTGCGAGGCTGCGTGCGGCGTCGCGCACCTGCTCGCGCAACCAGCGCATCGCGGACGAGGTATGGCTCAGGTCGTGCCACAGCTGGTAATAGGCCAAGGGTGGGAAGTCGACCGGACAACGCACGATCCGTACCGGCATCACACTGGTATAACGCGAGCAGAACAGGCGGCCGGTGGTCAACACCAGCAGGCTTTGGGCCACCATCAGCGGGATCAGGCCGAAATGCGCGCTGCGCACCATGATGTTGCGCTGCAGGTTCAGACCGCTCAGGTGTTCGTCGATCACGCCACGTGCGCCGGGATGGGTCGGCGTCGGCGCCACGTGTTCGCTGGCCAGATAACGCTCGACCGTCCAGCCGCGCGTGCCGGCCAGGCGCACGATCGGGTTGTCCTCGGCCACCAGGCAGACCACTTCGTCGCTCATCAGCCGCCCCAAGTGCAACTCGTCGGGCGGCGACAGCCAGTTGCCGATCACCAGGTCGACCTCGGCGGTGGCCAGGCTCTGCCGGTAGTCGAAATCGCCGCTGAGCGGCATCAGCTCGATCTTTACCTGCGGAGCCTGCTGCTTCAGCTGGCTCACCAGCGCCGGCAGGAACAGCGGGTCAAGGTAGTCGCTGGCGGCGATGCGAAAGGTCACGTCACTGTCCAGTGGTTCGAATCCTGCGCTGCGTGCGCGCACGCTGAACAGCTGGTCGGCGCGTTGCAGCAACTCGGCCGCCGGGCCTGCCAATTGCAGGGCCCTTGCGGTCGGCGCCATTGCATTGCCGGCGCGCACCAGCAAGGGGTCGCCGGTCAGTGCGCGCAGGCGCTTCAGTTGGGCGCTTACGGCGGGTTGCGTGCTGTTCAAATTCAGCGCGGCCCGGGAGACGCTGCGTTCGGTGATCAAAGTGTGCAAGACCCGAATGAGGTGAAGCTCGATCTTGTCGAATTCAGCGCGTTTCATCATACGATCTACTTTATAACCGGTATAAATTCTTTTGTATGTCGGTGCGCCACGATCGGTTTAGCCTGCATTGCAGCGTTCCCAACCAGACGATATGACTAACCAATCCATCCTCTTCTATCACCGTGGCGAGGTCGTCGCCATCGATGACGCGTCGCCGACCCGCACCGTGCTCGACTGGCTGCGCGAGGATGCGCGCTGCACAGGCACCAAGGAAGGCTGCAATGAAGGCGACTGCGGGGCCTGCACCGTGCTGATCGGCGAACTGCCACAGCCCGGCGCAAGCGCCGCGCCTGCCGTGCGTGGCCTCAGTATGCACAGCGTCAACGCCTGCATCCAGTTTTTGCCGACTCTGCACGGCAAGGCCTTGTTCACGGTCGAGGATCTGCAGCGGATCGCCGCACCCGCCAACGCAGCGCCATTGGCCGGGCGCGACGCGATTGCGCTGCATCCGGTCCAGCAGGCGATGGTCGAGTGTCATGGCTCGCAATGCGGGTTCTGTACGCCGGGTTTCGTGATGTCGCTGTTCGCCGCCTATGAATCGCACCGCGCCTGCGGCAGCCAACCGACGCGTCAGCAACTCGCCGACGACCTGTCGGGCAACTTGTGCCGTTGTACCGGCTACCGGCCGATCCTCGATGCCGGCCAGCGCATGTTCGATCTGCCAGCGGTTCAGCTCGACACCGAGCCGGTCATCGCCGCCTTGCGTAGCATCGCCGGGCATACCGGTCTGCGCTATCAGGCCCGTGGCGGCGGCGGCGGCGATGGCGATGGCGCGACCTTCCATGCGCCACGCAGCCTGGCCGAACTGGCTGCGCTGCGCGAAGGCCATCCGAAAGCGACGCTGCTGGCTGGGTCGACCGATGTCGGCTTGTGGGTCAACAAGCTGTTTCGCCCGCTTGGCGACATCATCTTCGTCGGCGATGTTCCCGAGCTCAAAGCCATCGTCGAGGAAGATGGCGTGCTGCGCATCGGCGCCGGCGCGTCACTCGAAGAAGCCTGGAAAACGCTGGCCAGCCAATTCCCGTCACTGACTGACGTCTGGCTGCGTTTCGCCTCGCCACCGATCCGAAATGCCGGAACGATGGGCGGCAACGTCGCCAACGGTTCGCCGATCGGCGACAGCGCGCCGGTGTTGATGGCGCTCGGTGCTTCGCTGTTGCTGCGCAGAGGCGAGGCGCAGCGCTCGGTGGCACTCGACGACTTCTACCTCGACTACATGAAAAGTGCGCTCGAACCCGGCGAGTTCGTCGAGGCGATCGAGGTGCCGGCTGTCACGCTGGCCGCCGATGACGCCCAGTTGCGTGCCTACAAGATCAGCAAACGCTTCGACTGCGACATCTCTGCTGTTTGTGGTGGCTTCTGGTTGCGTCTGGACGGCGATCGGGTTGCCGAGATCCGGCTTGCCTTTGGCGGCATGGCGGGCACAGTCAAGCGCGCCGTCAAGGCCGAGGCGATTTTGCTCGGAAAGCCGTGGACGCAAGTGAATATCGATACGGCGAAGGCGGCTCTGGCCGACGATTTTCAACCCTTGAGCGATATGCGCGCCAGCGCCGATTATCGCAAGCGCGTGGTGCAGAACCTGTTGCAGCGCTTCTGGCTGGAGACGCGGCGCGAGGCGCCACTGAACGAATCACAGACCAGCGTCTGGAGTGTGATGCCGCACCAGGTGCTGGACCAAAGCGAACCCGCGTGACGGCACTGAAAACGCACCGCAAAAGCACCGCAAAAGCACCGACATGCACGGGCACCAATCATGAACAAACCGATCAAACCCGAACTGCTCGAACCGGCTGTCGCATTCGCTGACTATCTGAGCAACAGCGCGCAGCGCATCGATGGTGTGGCTGAGCAGGATCTGCAGACGCGTGGCGCGCGCGTAGGTGTCAGCCGGCCGCACGAGTCGGCGCACCTGCACGTCGCCGGCCAGGCGCCGTATGTCGACGACATCCCTGAACTGGCCGGGACGCTGCATTGCGCGCTCGGCCTGTCACCGGTCGCCCATGGGCGGCTGACCGGGCTGTCGCTCGAGGCCATCCGCAAGATGCCGGGCGTCGTGGCGGTCTTGACGGTGGCAGACATTCCAGGCCCGAACGACTGCGGGTCGATCGTGCACGACGAGCCCATCCTCGCCGACGGCGAATTGCGCTACCTGGGCCAGCCGGTTTTTGCCGTCATTGCGCAGACTCGCGATGGTGCGCGCCGCGCTGCTGCGCTGGCGAAATCGGCCATCGCCTTCGAGCCACTGCCGGCACTGCTGACAGCGCGCGACGCGCATGCCGAAGGCCAGTACGTGCTGCCGCCGATGCACCTGATCCGCAGCGAGCAGGCTGGCAATGTCGCCGAAGCCGATCGAACGGCGGCGATCCGAAAGGCACTCGCTGCCGCTCCGCGCACGCTGAAGGGCTCGCTCGAAGTCGGTGGCCAGGAGCAGTTCTACCTCGAAGGCCAGATCAGCTATGCGATCCCGCGCGAGGACCGCGGCATGCTGGTTCATTGCTCGACTCAGCATCCGAGCGAGATGCAGCACCTGGTGGCGCATGCGCTCAAACTCGACGCGAATCGGGTGCAGGTCGAAAGCCGGCGCATGGGTGGCGGCTTCGGCGGAAAGGAGTCGCAGTCGGCGCCGTTCGCCTGCATCGCAGCGGTTGCGGCGGCCAAGCTGCAGCGTCCGGTCAAGCTGCGGCTCGACCGTGACGACGACTTCCTGATCACCGGCCGGCGCCATTGCTTCAGCTATGACTACGAAGTGGGCTACGACGACGAGGGCAGGGTACTGGCTTGCGAGATCAGCATGATCTCGCGCGCCGGCCATTCGGCCGATCTGTCGGCGCCGGTGATGACGCGTGCGCTGTGCCATTTCGACAACGCCTATTGGCTGCCTGAAGTGGCGATGCATGGCTATTGCGCGAAGACCAATACGCAAAGCAACACCGCGTTTCGCGGCTTCGGCGGGCCGCAAGGTGCGATCGCGATCGAGAACATCCTCGACACCATCGCCCGCACGCTGGGCAAGGATGCGCTGGAAGTCCGGCGCAGCAACTTTTACAGCGCGGACGGCAAGCCGCAGACACCGTATCTGCAGGCCGTCGAAGACAACGTCATCCACGAACTGACGACCGAACTCGAAACGACCAGCGACTACCAGGCGCGCCGTCGCGAGATCGCCGCGTTCAACCAGACCAGTCCGGTGCTCAAGCGCGGCATCGCGCTCACGCCGGTGAAATTCGGCATCTCGTTCAACGTCAAGCATTTCAACCAGGCCGGTGCGCTGGTTCATGTCTACAACGACGGCTCGATTTTGGTCAACCATGGCGGCACCGAGATGGGCCAGGGGCTCAATACCAAGGTGGCGCAGGTGGTAGCGCACGAACTCGGCGTCGATTTCGACCGCGTCCGCGTGACCGCCACCGATACCCAGAAAGTAGCCAATACCTCGGCCACCGCAGCATCGACTGGCAGCGATCTGAACGGCAAGGCGGCGCAGGACGCAGCGCGCCAGATCCGCGAGCGCCTCGCAGCCTGTGCCGCGGCGCGCCACGGTGGTGAGCCGGGCGCGGTCCAATTCGGCAACGACAAGGTCAAGGTCAACGGCCGCACGCTGGGTTTCGACACCGTCGTTGCCGAGGCCTATCTGGACCGCGTGCAGCTCTGGTCGGACGGCTTCTATGCCACGCCCGGCCTGAGCTGGGATCGCGAAACGATGCAGGGCCGGCCGTTCTTCTATTTCGCCTATGGCGCGGCTGTCAGTGAAGTGATCGTCGACAGCCTGACCGGCGAGTGGAAACTGCTGCGCGGCGATCTGCTGCACGATGTCGGCCGTTCGCTGAACCCTGCCGTCGACATCGGCCAGATCGAAGGCGCGTTCATTCAGGGCATGGGCTGGTTGACGATGGAAGAACTGGTCTGGCAGCCGATGGACGGCTCGAAGAACGCCGGCAAACTGCTGACCCACGCGCCGAGCACCTACAAGAGCCCGACCGCCAACGACTGTCCGCCGGTCTTCAACGTCAAGCTGTTCGACTGCGAAAATGTCGAAGACAGCATCCACCGCAGCAAGGCCGTTGGCGAGCCGCCGTTGTTGCTGCCGTTTTCGGTCTTCTTCGCGATCCGCGATGCGGTGTCGGCGGCGGGTGATCACAAAGTTGATCCGCCGTTGAGCGCGCC
>JBBRID010000231.1:0-6756 GCA_038221635.1 Burkholderiales bacterium | reverse complement strand
CGTAGGTCCACGCCCAGCCCAGCACCATGCGCAGAATCTCTGCGATCTCGGGGGCCGCGCCGGGAATCAGCACCCGCCGCACAAGGCTGGAATCGCTGCAGCCCAGCGTGTAGGCGGCCTCGACCAGATCGCGCCGGGTGTTGCCCACGGTCACGGCAATCATCAGCACCAGCTGAAAAAAGCTGCCGATGAAGATCAGCGCCAGCTTTTGCGCTTCGCCGATGCCGGCCCACAAGATGAGCAAAGGAATGAACGCACTGGCCGGCAGATAACGGGCGAAACTGACGAAAGGCTCGAAGAAGGCTTCGATCGGTTTGTAGGCACCCATCGCCACACCCAATGGCAATGCCAGCATGGCCGCGATCAGAAAACCGCCGAGGACACGCCAGACGGTCATGCCGACGTCGTGCGCGAAGTTGAATTCGGCAAACAGCCGCCAACCACTGACGAGCATCGCCACTGGATCGGCGAGAAAGGTCTTCGAGACGAAGCCGCCGAACGTCACCAGTGACCAGAATGCGACGAACACGACAAAAAACGAGATACCGAGAGCGACTCGTGTGGCTGGCGAAACCGCCACCAGCGGCTTCATGCGCCGCCTCGCCCTTCGGTGCACCGCGTGCCCGGAAGCGGCAGTCGATGCGACCGGCGATGCTGCCATGGTCGCGCCGGCGCCCGGTGCCACGCCGGTGGTCAGCGGGCGCCCATTGCTCACTTCAGAAACCTCGTATCTGCGAGCTTGCTCAGGTCAGGAATCTGCCGAATGATGCCAGCCTCGAGCAGCAGGTCGGCCGCTTCCTTGCTGAAGGCGGCGTGTTCACCGGCGAAGAATTTCTGGTTGGAAGCGCGGTCTTGCCAGCGCAGAGAGGCCTGGCTCTTCTCGAAAGCTTCGCCGGTTTGCTTGACGTCCGCGCCCATGATCTCGAAGCTCTTCTTCGGGTCGGCCTTGATCATGTCGACCGCGTCGAAATAGCCATCGGCCAGCGCCTTGGCCGCCTTCGGGTTGTCGGCCAGGAATTTCGGCGTGCAGCCGAAGGTGTCCATCACCATCGGGTAGTCGAGGGTCGTCGCGATGATCTTGCCGGCTTCGGGCTTGGCACGCACGGCGCTGAGGTAGGGCTCGTAGGTCATCGCTGCATCGATGCCGGTGGTGCCGGCGACGATGGCATTGGCGGCGGCCTGCGGCTCGAGGTTGACAACCGTCACGTCCTTGATCGACAGGCCGTTCTTCTTCAGCATCCAGGCCAGGCCGAAATACGGGGCGGTACCAGGCGCGCTGGCGGCGACGGTCTTGCCCTTCAGTTCGGAGATCTTCGTGATTCCGGGTTTGACGACCATGCCGTCGGCACCATAACTCTTGTCGAGCTGGAAGATCTGCGTGGTGTCGACGCCGTTGGCGTTCCAGACCACCCAGGTCTCGACCGTGGTGGCTGCGCATTGCACGTCGCCAGAGGCAATCGCCAGATGGCGGTCTTTCTGGGGAATCTTCTTGATCGTCACGTCGAGACCGTGCTTCTTGAACAGTCCGGCCTCCTTGGCCAGCGTCAGCGGGGCGAAGCCGGTCCAGCCGGAAATCGCGACCGTCACCTTGGTGTCCTGGGCCTGCGCTGAACAGGCCAGGCCGGCAAGTGCGGCAACAGCGACGAGAGCGGGAATCTTGATGATCATGCAATGGCTCCTGGGTGAGATGAGGGTGTGGCAATTGTCGGAAACGTTCAAGCCGGAGACCACAACACCGGCAAATCGGGCAGCGTGCGCAGGATACGTGCCAACGAGCCATCGGCTACCAGGCTGGCTGCCTGCGCGATATCCGGTGCGAGATAACGATCATGGTGCATCGCAGGCACCAATTCGCGCAAGCGTGAAAAACCCGCCTCCAGCGGAATCGAGCTGCGCAGTGGTCGCAGAAATTCGATGCCCTGCGCAGCCGCCAGCAACTCGATGCCGAGAATGTGGGCGGTGTTGTCGATCATCGGCAGCAGGCGTCGAGCGGCGAAGGTCGCCATCGACACATGATCTTCCTGGTTGGCGCTGGTCGGCAGGCTGTCGACGCTGGCCGGGTGGGCCATCGACTTGTTTTCGCTGGCCAGCGACGCCGCGGTGACATGGGCGATCATGAAACCACTGTTCAACCCGGCGTCGACTGTCAGGAACGGTGGCAGGCGTGAGACACCGGCATCGATCAGCATCGCGATGCGGCGCTCGGCAATGGCACCGACTTCGGCGATCGCAACGGCCATTGCATCACAGGCGAGGGCAACCGGCTCCGCGTGGAAATTTCCCCCTGAAATGATGGCGCCCCCACGCTCCCCCGGGTCGCTGCCCCCGAACGGGGCGCGGCCGGGCTCGCTTTCGCGCGCATCGTTGGTATGGGAGACGAACACCAACGGGTTGTCGGTCACCGCGTTGGCCTCGCGAACCAGCACCAACGCCGCGTGCCGCAATTGATCGAGGCAGGCGCCGACAACCTGCGGCTGGCAACGCAGCGAATACGGGTCTTGCACCCGATCGTCGCCCTCCTTGTGCGAATCGCGGATCGCGCTGCCCGCAAGCAGGCGGCGGTAGTACTGGGCAACGTCGATCTGCCCTGGGTGACCGCGCAGTTCGTGGATCCGCGCCTCGAACGGGCCGTCGCTGCCGCGCGCAGCATCGACCGTCAATGCGCCGATCAGCAATGCCGCCTCGAGCACCGGCTCGAAGCTGAGCAAGGCATGCAAGGCGATGGCGGTTGAAACCTGGGTGCCGTTGATCAGTGCCAGACCCTCCTTGGCCTGCAGCGTCAACGGCTCGATGCCCTGTTCTCGCAACACCTCGGCGGCCGGCCGTCGCACGAAGACCATCGGCGCGGCCGGATCGAATTCGACAAATTCGCCTTCACCAATCAACGCCATCGTCAGGTGTGCCAACGGAGCCAGATCACCTGATGCACCGACCGACCCTTGGCACGGAACGAACGGCACCAGGCCGGCGTGGTGCACCGCCAGCAGCGTACGGACCACTTCCGGACGTACGCCGGAAAATCCGCGCGCCAGGCTGGCCGCCTTCAGCGCCAGCATCAATCGAAGAACGGGCGCCGGCAACGGTGCGCCAACGCCGACGCTGTGCGACCGAATCAGGTTGAGCTGCAGCCTGGCCAGATCGGACGCATCGATGCGAGTCGATGCCAGTTTTCCGAAACCGGTATTGACGCCATAGACCGCGGCCTCGCCCTGCGCCGCACGGCGCACCACTGATGCGCTGGCCTCGATGGCATCCCAGGCCGATGGATCGAGCTGCACCTCGACGCTGCCGCCGTGCAGCAGCTGCAGGTCGTCCAGCGTGAGCCGGCCCGGTGTCACGAGCAGCGTCTGCCGTTCAGCCATGGCCCCGGCCGATCATCGGCAGTTGCAGTTCGTGTTCGCGGGCACATCGGACCGCTTCGTCATAGCCGGCATCGGCATGACGCATCACACCCGTGGCAGGATCGTTCCACAGCACTCGCTCGATGCGCTTGGCCGCCGCGTCGCTGCCGTCGCAAACAATCACGACGCCGGCGTGCTGGGAGTAACCCATGCCGACCCCGCCGCCATGGTGGAAGCTGACCCAGGTGGCCCCGCCTGCCGTGTTGAGCAACGCGTTCAGCAACGGCCAGTCGGAGACCGCATCCGAGCCATCACGCATGCTTTCGGTTTCCCGGTTCGGGCTGGCCACCGAGCCTGAATCGAGGTGGTCGCGGCCGATCACGATCGGAGCCTTCAGCTCGCCACTCTTGACCATCTCGTTGAACGCCAGACCGGCGCGGTGCCGATCACCGAGGCCGATCCAGCAGATGCGCGCGGGCAGGCCCTGGAAGGCGATGCGCTCGCCGGCCATATCGAGCCAGCGGTGCAGGTGCTTGTCGTCGGGGAACAGCTCCTTCATCTTCGCGTCGGTCTTGCGGATGTCGTCCGGATCACCCGACAACGCCACCCAGCGGAACGGTCCGACGCCACGACAAAAAAGCGGCCGGATGTAGGCCGGCACGAAGCCCGGAAAATCGAAGGCATTGCGGACACCGCGATCGAACGCCACCTGGCGGATATTGTTGCCATAGTCGACCGTCGGCACGCCCATTGCCTTGAATTCGAGCATCGCCTTCACATGCACGGCGCAACTCGCCGCAGCAGCGTCGCGCAAAGCCTCGTGCTGCGCGGGATCGTCCCGCGCTACCTGCCAGCGCTCGACGCTCCAGTCGAGCGGCAGATAGCCGTTCAGCAGATCGTGCGCGCTGGTCTGGTCGGTAACCAGATCGGGCCGTGGCGCAGTGCCGGCTTTCACTCGCCGTGCGAGTTCGGGAACGATCGCGGCGGCATTGCCGAGCAGGCCGATCGATACCGCCCGCCTTTCCGCGGTGTATTTGGCGATGCGCGCCAAGGCATCGTCCAGGTCGCTCGCCTGCTCGTCCAGGTAACGGCTGCGCAGGCGGAAATCGATGCGACTCTGCTGGCACTCGATGTTCAGCGAACAGGCACCGGCAAACGTTGCCGCCAGCGGCTGTGCGCCGCCCATGCCACCGAGGCCGGCGGTCAGAAACCACTTTCC
Source organism: Burkholderiales bacterium (assembly GCA_038221635.1). Taxonomy (GTDB): domain Bacteria; phylum Pseudomonadota; class Gammaproteobacteria; order Burkholderiales; family Burkholderiaceae_C; genus Ideonella_A. Next base: position 2,196 of record JBBRID010000231.1, on the reverse strand, counting down.
AGCCAGGTCCCCCGCGTAGTGCTGCCGTCCCGCCTCGACGAAGGTTTCGTAAGTGCCCTGCACGATGCCCTGGCTACCAATGTAGATCCAGCTGCCGGCGGTCATCTGGCCGTACATCATCAGACCCTTGCGGTCAAGCTCGCTGAAGTGCTCCCAGGTAGCCCATTTCGGCACCAGATTGGAATTGGCGATCAACACCCGCGGTGCATCGGCGTGCGTTCGAAACACGCCGACTGGCTTGCCCGACTGGATCAGCAGCGATTCATCGTCGCCAAGCGTACGCAGGCTGTCGAGGATGGCGTCGAAACAGGCCCAGTTGCGCGCCGCCTTGCCGATGCCGCCGTACACCACCAGTGCATCAGGGTTCTCGGCCACCTCGGGATCCAGGTTGTTCTGGATCATCCGGTACGCCGCTTCGGTGAGCCAGCTTCGGCAGGTCAGCGCAGAGCCTCGCGGCGCACGCACCGGCCGGGGCCCGTTGGGCCGCCCCGGTGAGCACGACGCAGGCGAAGCGGACTCGTTGCGGGCGGGCGGCGCGGAAAGATCGGTCATGGCAATCTCCTCTTCGACAATTGACTGTACTTGTCTATACAAGCCAATACAAGCGGCTTGAATCAGGGATTTTCCTGATTCACGTCACCAGTTTGTCGACTTGTCTAGACAAGAGCGTCGAACTACACTGCCTCGATGGACATCGCCGCCGGCGCTGCGCATCCGCCGTATCAGCGCGTCAAGCAACACCTGAAGCAAGAATTGGGGCAGGGTCGCTGGCGGCCCGGTGCCCTGATGCCTTCCGAATCTGAACTGGTGTCCCAGTTCGCGGTGAGCCGCATGACCGTCAACCGCGCGCTGCGCGAGTTGCAGTCCGAGGGATTGGTCGAGCGGGTTCAGGGGGTCGGCACCTTTGCGGCGCAACTTCATCGCGTCTCGTCGACATTGACGATTCGCAATCTGCAAGAGGAGATAGAGGCGCGCGGCCACGTCCATCATGCCGAAGTGCAGCTGCAGCGCGAAGAGTCCGCCGGCACTGCGCTGGCATTGCAGCTTGGTCTGGCGCCAGGCGCCAAGGTCTTCCATACGCTGATCGTCCATCACGACAACGGTGTAGCGCTGCAATGCGAAGACCGCTACGTCAATCCGGCCGCAGCGCCCGGCTACCTGCAGGTCGATTTCAGTCGAACCACGCCGACCCGCTATCTGCTGGAAGTCGCGCCGATGTGGGATGCGCAATATACGATCGAGGCGGGCACGGCATCGGCCGACGAAGCCCGCCTGCTCCACATACCGGCAGGTGAGCCATGCCTGGTGATCGTGCGGCGCACCATTTTTGGCGGTATTCCAATCACGCTGGCCCGGTTGGTGCATCCGGGATCCCGCTACCAGTTGCAAGGCAGTTTCAGCCCATGAAGGTGATCGTGACTGCGCAGGTGAGGCCGCAGCCGTGGAAAAACGGCGGCGGCGTGTTGCGCGAGCTGTTTTTGCAGCCCAGTGGCAACGCATGGCAGGTTCGGGTTGCGGTGGCCAATATAGATGCCGACGGACCGTTCTCCGAATTTGCCGGTGTCGAACGGTGGTTCACCTTGCTGGCCGGCACGGGCGTTGAACTGCTGGTGAAGGATTCCAATCGACAGCAAAGCCTGCACCGACTGGTTCCCGGCAGCGAGCCGCTGCGTTTCGACGGCGCCGCGGCCACGCACTGTCGCTTGATCGACGGCAGTGTGCAAGCCCTGAACCTGATGCTGCGCAGCGCGCAGGGTCGAACCGAGGCGGTGATCGACGGTCGCGACTGGATTCCGGATTCGAGCAGCTGCGGCATTTATTCGACGGTGGCGGGCCACTGCAATGGCAACGAATTGCCGGCCGGCAGCCTGTTGTGGTTCGATCAGTCACCCGAGCACCTGAACTTCACTGCGGCGAATGGAAACGCCTCAAACTCGGCTTGGTGGCTGGCTGCGACGCCGGAGGAATCGCAATGAAAACGATCTGGCGCAACGCGACGCTGACCACCTTGGCCGACGACACCGGCTGGGGCTTGATCGAACGCGGCGCGGTGGTCTGCGATGGGGCCGAGATCAGCTGGGTCGGCCCGCAGACGGCGCTTCCCGGTGGACTCGAGAGCGCGGTCGAACACGACCTCGGCGGCGCCTTGCTGACACCAGGTCTGGTCGACTGCCATACCCACCTCGTCTACGGCGG
>JBBRID010000230.1:0-6756 GCA_038221635.1 Burkholderiales bacterium | reverse complement strand
AGCCCGCGATCATCTTCAACCGCAAGGATGCACTGCAAGATACCTTCTTGCAGCAGCAGTTCGGCTTGCACCAACCCCACTACCCGCGCCACTTCGCGCCTGCCATCGAGGCCTTCGAGACCGCCATCGAACTCGGACTGGGCTGGGGCATGGTGCCGGAACAACATCTGGGCAAGCGCCCTGCGCTGGCCGAGCTGCTGCCCGGATCTTCGGTCGACGTGACGCTGTACTGGCAACACTGGGCGCGCGAATCACCGTCGGCTCAGCGCCTGACCCAAGCGGTCAAGCGGGCCGCGTGGGCCAGCCTGGCCAGACCGCCGTCGGCGCCCCAAACCGCTCACGCGGTGTAAGAACCATGCCACTCCGGACGCCTTAGCTGTAGAAGGCCATCCCCCTGGGGACCTGTCGTGGCCACGCCCTGATCCACAATCGTTTCGCCCAAAGCCACGCTTCATTGCTGACGACACATGCCATCAAACCAGTTCTCCCCGTCCCGCCCCGATCGCCGACGCCTGCTTGCCGCTGGCGCCGGGCTGCTGGCTGGCACGCCGCTGGTCCGAGCGCAAGCCGGCAAGCGGCCTTTCGAGGGGCGGACGCTGCGGCTGTTCATCTATTCCGGTGCCTGGGAGAAGGCGATCAACACATCATTCATCCCACGCTTCGAAGCGATGACCGGAGCCAAGGTGATTCCCGATCCGGGCTGGTGGGACTCGATTCCCAAGCTGAAAGCCTCACCCCCCGGGCAGCCCGCTTTCGATCTGGTGCTGACCGACGCAACTCAGGGCTATCCGAGCATCAAGGAGGGGCTGTTCCAGACCTTCGACAAGAAGGCCGTGCCCAACCTGGCCAAGCTGGCACCGAGCGCCATCGACAACTGGATCGTGCAGCAGGGCTACGGCGTCACCTTCCCCGACTCGGTGCAGACGCTGGCCTGGAACAAGGAAGCCATCAACTTTCAGCCCAGCGGCTGGGGCGACCTGATGCGCGACGACCTGCGCGGCAAGATCGCGATGTATAACTCGTTCTACATGTCGCTCTACACGATGGCGGCGATCAAGGTGGCCAGTGAAGGCAAGCCGGGCACCGCCGCCAGGGAGATGAACGACAACCTGGCCGGTGTGCTGAAATTTGCCAAGGAAAACCGCGACCGCATCAAATACTGGTGGCCCACGTCGACCGACATGAATCTGAACCTGAGTCAGAAAAACGTCGCCATCGGCAACATGCACAGCAACGGCCTGTTGCCGCTGATGCGTCAGAAGCCCGAAATCGGCGCCATCATTCCCGACGCCGATCGCGTCGCGGTGCAACTGATGTGGGTAATCCCGGCCGGCACCAAGGAGAAGGAACTGGCGCAGGTGGCCATGAACTACCTGATCGGCGAGGAGATGCAGGAGGCGCTCGGCAAGAATGGCAACAACACCGCGATCCTGTCAGTGGCCCAGAAGAATGCGGCGGCCGATCCACTGTGGGGCAAATACTATTTCTCGACGGCCGACAAGATTTCGGCTATCCAATACTACCCCTATGACGCCTACTTCAAGGATTGGGACAACATCGTCGCCACATGGGACCGGGAGATCCTGCGCAAAAAGGCATGAATGCAGCTGTGAGCCCTGCGCTGGTTCTCACGCGGCTCGCGCGGCGTTTCGCAGCGAAGACCGCCGTCGACGGTGTCGACCTGGAAATCGCGACGGGTGAACTGTTCTGTCTGCTCGGGCCATCGGGATGCGGCAAGACCACCCTGCTGCGGCTGATCGGCGGCTATGTGGCGCCTGATGCCGGGCACATCGAACTGGCGGGCCGTGACATCACCCACTTGCCACTGGCCGAGCGGGCCATTGGCTTGGTGTTTCAGAGCTATGCGCTGTTTCCCCACATGTCGGCGCGCGCCAACATCGAATTCGGCCTGCGTGCCCGCGGCCGACCGCGCAGCGAATGTCGCGAGCGTGCCGACGCGATGCTGTCCCGCGTCGGGCTCGATGCGGCCACTGGCGAGCGCCTGCCCGCACGCTTGTCGGGTGGCGAACAGCAACGCGTCGCCCTCGCCCGGGCGTTGCTGATAGAGCCCCAACTATTGCTGCTCGACGAACCGCTGGCCAGCCTGGACCGCCGGCTGCGCGAGGTGATGCGACACGAGCTGAAAGACCTGCAGCGGCGCACCGGCGTGACCACAATCATGGTGACCCACGATCAGGAAGATGCGCTGTTTCTGGCTGATCGCGTCGGTGTGATGATGAATGGGCGCTTGCTGCAGGTCGGGTCGCCTGAGGCGCTGTACCGGCGGCCGCAACGCGCCGAGGTTGCCCGATTTCTCGGCGATGCCAACTTGCTGGCGGTGCGTGCGGTCGACGCCGGCGCGGTCCACATCGGCGGTGGATTGTCGATCGCGCCCTCCGAACTGCCCACTGCGCAGCCCGGCGGCATGGTGATGCTGCGGCCGGAGGACCTGCGCCTGTCCGATCCCGGTGATGCACGCCCCCCTAACGGCGTCATCGTCTCCAGCACCTTCATGGGGGCTGATGGGCAGATCGTCGTCGTCGGCGCCGATGGCGAATCCTTGCTCGTGCGCACGCGACAGGCCGATCTGCCGGCCTTGCGAAACGGCGATGCGGTGCACGTGAGCGCCGCACCGGCGGCGGCCTGGCTGATTCCGGAAAGCCCTGTGGAAGGCGCTGCGGCGCCGACGGTCCGGCATGCGCCAGCCTGATCATGACAACGATCGGGCGCTGCGCCGAGCGCTGGCCTGGCCGGCGCTGTTGTTCGTCGCCGTCTTCTTCTTCGTGCCGATCGGTTTGCTGGTGCGGGTTAGTTTGTACGAGGGTGGTGGACGCAGCGGCTTCGGGATTGGCGGCCTGTACCTGCCCGGAACCTGGACCATCGATGCGTATCGCAACCTGTTGGGGGATGGCTATTTCGGCGAACTGCTGAGTTTCACCCTGCGGTTCGGCCTGGCGGCAGCGGCGATCAGCGTGCTGCTGGGGTTCGGCCTTGCACTGTTGATCGTGCGGCTGCCACCCACGGCTCGCCTGCTCGCGTTGTGCGCCGTCATTTTGCCTAAGCTGGCCAACGTGCTGGTGATCGTCTATGGGCTGGTCCTGCTGCTCGGCGATTTCGGGCCGGTCAATAGTTTGCTCGCGCCGTTGCGAGGCGATGCACCGCCGCTGCCGTTGCTGCACAACTTCACCGGCGCCTTGATCGGTGAGGTCTACCTGATCCTGCCCTATGCGGTGCTGCTGCTGGTGGCCACGCTAGACCGCATTCCACCGCTGTTGCTGCCGGCTGCGCGCGGCCTGGGTGCGGGTCGGTTCGAGACCTTCCGGCGCATCACATTGCCGCTGTGTCTACCCGGCATTGCGACGACTTTTCTGCTGTGTCTGATTTTCGGCATCGGGGCCTATGTGGCACCCGCCATTCTCGGCAGCCCGGATGAATTCACGCTGTCGATCGACATCCAGCGTCAGACCTTCGAGAACCTGAACTGGCCACGCGCGGCAGCGGAGTCGGTGATGATGCTGCTGTGTGTGGGCGCCTTGTGCGCCACCTATGGCCTGGGTGTTGCTGGCATGCGCAAGGTGATGCGATGAGGTTGGCGCCATCTGCGGCCAACGCCGCACTCTCGATGCGTGCGCTGCTGTTGTCGGCCGCCTTGTGCGTGCTGCTGTGGCCGCTGGTCCATGCGGTCTGGCTGTCGTTCGCGCCGGGCGATCTGCTCGAGGCGCCGACCGGCGAATGGTCGCTGCGCTGGTACCGCAGTTTTTTTACGAGCCCGCGCTGGACCGGTGGTTTGGCGAACAGCTTGTGGGTCGCATCCCTGAGCGCCGTCTTCGCAGTGTTGCTGGGAACCGGCTTGGCGCTTGGCATGACCAAGGCGCAAGCGGGTGACAGCAGCGGTGACGGCCGATCCGACTCGCTGCTGGCCCGTCTGGTGCTGCTGCCGCTGTTCATTCCGCCAGTGGTGCTGGGCATGGCATTGCTGCCGCTGATGCGCGCACTCGGGCTGTGGGGCAATCTGCTGTCGTTGGCGTTTGCCCATGCCCTGCTCGGTCTGCCGGTGGTCTACCTGGCTGTGCGCGATGCGCTGCAGACACTCGACCCGGACCTGGAGCGCGCGGCGCGCGGCCTCGGCGCGTCGGCATCGATGACTTTGTTGCGCATCACGCTGCCGCCGCTGGTGCCGGCCATCGTCTTCGGTGCGCTGACAGCATTCGTGTTCTCGCTGAACGAATTTGTGATCGCACTCTTTCTCGCGACGCCGACGATAGAAACCTTGCCGAAAGTGATCTGGCCTAACCTGCGCTATACCTTGACGCCGATCGTTGCTGCAGCCTCGACAGTGGCGGTTGTTTTCTCGTTGTTGCTGCTCGCCGTCACGTTGGTGCTGCGCAGCTGGGCCGCAGCCTGGGGCAGCGCCTTGTTCGACCGAGCAAGATCGGCCTGAATCGCCAACCGAACCGCTGCCCGAAGGAGCCATGAAATGCGAATCCACGACACCACCGCCGATGAATTGGGCGTCGACCTTCAGCTGCAACTGGCCACGCGTTATCGCCGTCAGGTGCGTGCCAGCGTCGAGCGCATCTGGGAGAACGTATTCGATTGGGAACATCTGCCGGTATTGCATCAGATGTTGTTCAATCGGGCCGAACTGCTTAACATCGACGAGCGCGGTTGGACGGTCAAGCTGACCCGCCAGCCCGGCGACGCCAGCCGCATGCAGGTGCTCGCGCTGAAGGCCGACCGCCCGAACACACGCTATCGAGTCACGACGCTCGAAGGCAGCGGTACCGGCACCGAGATCCACACTCAGATGCAGCCACTGGGCGAGCACCTCACCGCCATCGAGGTGCGTTATTACCTGCCCGAGCATCGCCCGGACAAGCTCGAACTGCTCGGCGACAAATACAGCTGCAGCTGCCAGCAGCTGTGGAACGAAGACGAGGCGATGATGATGCACCGCGAGCGGATGGCGTTGCTGCTGGATGCTGATGCATGCGCAGACGCCGTCTCACCGAGCAGCCTGACGCTTGAAGCGCTGCCCGAATTGCGCAAGCGCCTGCCACTGCCCGTCGATGTCGGCGGGCGTCGGTTTCGGTTGGTCGAGCTGGATTCGGGGGAGCTGGCAGTCCATGCCACCGTTTGTCCGCACTGGCAGGGGCCGCTCGATGCGGTACCGGTCGAAAACGGCTGCGTCCGCTGTCCCTGGCATGGCTATCTGTTCGATGTACGCACCGGTGCCAGCACCGACGGCCGTGGTCTGCAGCTGGCAGCGGCGCCCAGCGTTTTCATCGATCCCGAGACTCAGCAGGTCACCTTGATGGCTAATTCTTGCTGATGGGTGGGACGAATTGGTGGGATCACATCGGCGTCGACCACCTGCTGGACGCTGACACGCGAACGGCGCTCCGGGCCCTCGACCTCGAATCCGCGGCCGATGGACGGCAACGCATCCGGATCCCCGAGTTCGCGAACATCGCCAGCGATACCGTGGCGCTGCATGCCGCCGGCTCCCGCGCCGGCGAGGTCGCGATCCGTTTCGACCCCTGCGCCGCCGGCGAGCCATCCACCGACATCAGCTACCGCGAGCTCGACGACGCAGCCAACCGATTCGCAATGCTGTTGCGGCGACTCGGCGTGTTGCGTGGCGGCGTGGTCGCGGTGCATGGCGGGGCACGCATCGAGACCGTCATCACCCACCTGGCAATCTACAAGCTCGGCGCGATCGCGGCCACCTTGTCGCAGCTTTACGGTCCCGACACCATTCGCCATGTGTTGATCGATTCGGGTGCAAAGGTGCTCGTCACCCAAAACATGGTCTGGCGAGCGCACGCAGCGCTGCGGGCCGAATGCCCCGAGTTGCTCGAAGTCATTGTGATCGGTGCGACAGCCAGCGACGAGGTGCCGTTTTCATCCTGGCGCGCCGAGTCTGCTGCCGGCTTCCAGCCGGTTCGCACCCGCAGCGAAGACCCTGCGCTGCTGGTCTACACCTCCGGCTCAACTGGGTTGCCGAAAGGTGTGCTGCACGCCCACCGAATCCTGCACGCCTACAAGCCCACGCTCGAGCTTTTTTTCGACTTGCAACTGCGCGAGCCCGATCTGGTGCTTTGGACAGCGGCCGACTGGGCTTGGGTCGGCGGGCTGATCGACGTGGTCTACCCGGCCTTGCAATTCGGCCATCGGCTGATCGCCAGCCAGCGCCCGTTCGAGCCAGAATGGGCGCTCGACTTCATGCAGCAACATGGCGTGACCCATAGCCTGCTGACGCCGACCGCGTTGAACCGCCTCGCGCAGATCGACAATCCGCGCGGACGCTGGCCCGAGCTGCGGCTGCGCGTGTTCTTCACCGGCGGCGAGCCCTTGCCGGGCGCGACGCTGCGCTGGCTGCGTGACGAACTCGGCGTGGTGTGCAACGAGGGTTATGGCATGTCGGAGGTCAACCACATGATCGGCAACTGCCAACGCCTGCGCTCGATCCGGCCCGGGTCGATGGGCTGGGAGTTTCCGGGTCACGTGGCAGCACTGGTCGATGAAACTGGTGCCCCGGTGGCCGATGGGGAGACCGGCGAAATCGTCACCACCGCAGATGCACCCACCCTGTTTCTAGACTATTGGCGTCAACCTGAGCTCACCGCCACGATGCACCTCGGACCTTGGGTCCGCACCCGCGACCTGGCAATGCGCGACCGCGATGGCTACTATTGGTACCGCGGCCGAAACGACGACCTGATCAAGAGTGACGGTTATCGCATCGGGCCGGTC
>JBBRID010000229.1:0-6765 GCA_038221635.1 Burkholderiales bacterium | reverse complement strand
GCCATCGGCATGTCGGTCGTCACGGTACCGCTCTTCAGCCGCGGGCCGAGGTAGGGGTTCAGAATTACCTCGCCGATGCGACTCACTTCGCCCAGCCCCGACAACAACAGCAGCGGCGGCTGCAACACATCGCCATCAAGCACCGAATGTACCCGCGCCGACCAACCCAGCCGGCGCAACTGCTCACCGATGATGCCGCCCAGCATCGAGAATCGCAGGTAGGCGCGCATGCTCTGCGCCACCGAAATCCAGTCGTCGCCACTGGCACCCTCCATCGTCTCGTGTCCCTGGTCGAGCAGCAGGTTGACAGCGTTGGCGTGATAGGCCGGCATCACGTTGCCTCCGGCATCGTGCGAGTAATACGCCCATTCCGGCACCGCGCACAGGCCCACCGCATCGACGCCGAGGTAATACGCAGTGGCTTTCAGCCGGTCGGCATTGCGCTGCGGGTCGGCCGTGCTGGCCGAGACTGGCCCGCGCGCCTCGCCGAACTGCAGCAGCAGCAAGGCGCCGAGCGCTCGCCGCGCGCAGGCGCCGATCGGGCTTTTCATCACGTAGTGAGCATTCTTCGCGCCGTCCTGCACCGCCTTGCCCAGATCGCCGAACAGGGCGCGGGCGAAGAAATCTGCGCGCTTCGGAAAACGCGGCACGCGGTCGTGATCGATGAAGGTGGTGGGTTCGTCGCGCCGCTTCAGTGTCTCGAACGGAAAGGCGCCAAGCCGGAAATCGCGCTTCGCATAGGCCTCGCGGTTGAAGGCACTTTTCAGCGTGCCCTTGCCGACCCACCATGCCGGGCCGTGCGAGCGGCTGCGCTGCTGGATGGGCGCCAACGGCCGGTCCGCGGCGATTGCCAGATCGGTTGTCACCGCAGCCAGCCCGAAGCGCCGGCCGACATAAGGGTTGCTGCCATCGGGCAGCGTGAGCCCGGAGGCGACCGCCAGCCGGCCGAGATCGACATCACTGCAGCTTGCCGAATGGGCTCGCCCTTCGTAGCCGAGCATGCGCAGATAGGTGGACAGCAGCACAGCAGTCTGAGCGCCGAGCACCGCTGCGCGCTGCGCCTGCGTACCGTGGATCCATTCACAGCCGGCCTCGCCGGGTCGGGGATCGCGCGGGTATTCAATCAGCATCACGATCGCATGCGTGTGCGGTCGAGCCGGGTCGTCCACAGGGCCATGCACCTTGCGCGCCGACTCAAGCACGTCGGCCAGGATCATGTCCATGCCGGCAGCGAAACTTCTCGGCTGGCTGCGCTCCAGTTCCGCGCCCAACTCGGCCACCATCGGATTGCGGATCGGCTGCGGCAGCACGGCCTCGCAAGGCAACGAGCAGCAGGCCATCATCGAGGCATCGAAGTAGTACCCGGCCGCTTTAAGGTGCTCGGCTCGTTGCGTCGGTTCGACTGGAATCTCGCCACGTGTCAAGTTGATGGCGCCATCGCGAACCAGATCGAACATCGCGATGAAACGCGCTATCGCATGGTTGAGCGATTCGGGATTCGGGTCGTTGAACGACAGCGGCTGCATCGCGGGCAGCGCGCCGAGATCAGCGGCGGGTCCGTCGCTGCGCGTCAGGCGTTCCAGCGGATAGGGGCCGAGGTGGACGGGGCGGTCACGGTAGGAAAAAAATCGTTGCATTCGGGCTCGGCCGGGGAGGAGGCTCGAGGGATTCTCGTTGATGGCCGGGGCGGCGGAGCCGGACCGCTCTGGTCGATCGCGGCCGGAGCCGCTTCTACCGGGAAAACATCAAGCCGTCGCGACCAAACGATCCACACTTTCCCCAGCCGCCCGATACGGCCGCCACGCGCCTTCCGCCTGCGCGAGCCGATTCGCCACGATTCCCAGCACATCGCGGTTCCAGCACAGGCCAATGTGGCTTCCGGCCACCTCGATGTTTTCGACCGGCCCGACCGCCGCTCGCTGCAAGCACGCCTGCCACGCCACGATGCCATCATTGCGCGTGTAGATGGAAGTGGTCGGTACGTCCGGCGCCGTGGACAGGCGCGACTGCAGCGTCTCGTCGATGAGCGCACGCTTGCGGTTCAACAGGCGGTAGACCCAGGCCACGTTGGTGTGCTCGGGATCACCCGAGAACGGCGAGCCCAGCGTGATCACCTGCCGGACATTGCCGCCGAGGATTTTCGCGAGTTCACGCGCATAGATGCCGCCAAGGCTCCATCCGATCAGGGTCATCCGCTGGCCGTTCTTTGCCACCATGCGACGCACGTCGTCGGCCAGGCCATCCAGCCAGGCGGTGCCATCGCCCTGCGGCCCGGTGTTGAAGCCGCGACCCCAGTCGTAGGCGTCGTAACCTCGCCTGGCGCAGAACGCCTTCAATGGCGCGATCGAGTGATGGTCTGCGCCCAGACCCGGAAAGATAACCACCGGGTGACCATCACCGCCCGGCAGTTCGCGCGTAGACATCAGGTGAAAGCCGACATATTCGATAGCGGCACGCACCGGCTCGCTACCGAACAACGACCAGGAAGGGGAATCGATTTGCCCATCGAATGCGCCAACGCTGGGGATAGGCTGCTGCTTGATCATGACGAAAGAACTCGAAATATTTGTGACGGCTGATGATCGCTCACGCCAACCAACTAAACGCCTCACGACATCCGGATCGCACGTCGGAAATTTCCGACCACTCGGAACGCGGTGAAAACGCTGCCTCACCCCCTCTGCGCCCTAAGATAAGTCTCGATCACCCGCGAATCCCCCGCCAGTTCGCTTGCCGGGCCGTCAAGCACCATGTCGCCGGTTTCCAGCACATAGCCGTGGTCGGCCACTTCGAGCGCGGCGCGGGCGTTTTGTTCGACCAGCAGGATGGGTACGCCGGTCTTGCGCAGTCCGGTGATGGTCTGGAAAATGTCGCGGACGACCAGGGGGGCTAGGCCGAGGCTGGGTTCGTCGAGCATCAGCAGCTTGGGCTGGCTCATCAATGCGCGGCCGACGGCCAGCATCTGGCGTTCGCCGCCTGACAGGGTGCTGGCCAGTTGGGAACGAGATCATGATCGCCTCGTATCAGGCTTGGGCGTCAACCCCACGCCGATGGCCTGGTCCGAAACCTTCACCGCGCTGCAGCAGCGTGTGGTCGACGGACAGGACAACCCGTACATCACGGTGTCGTCGATGAAGTTCAACCAGGTGCAGAAGTACATCACCAACATCCGTTATGTCTTATCGCTGGAGCCGATCATCGTTGGTGAAGCCACCTTCAAGAAGCAGCCTGCCGATGTGCAGAAGGCGATTCTCGATGCCGGCGCCGACGCCACCGAACACAGCTATAAATGGTTGCTGATGGGGTACTGAACCATCGGCCGCTCGGTCGAATGCTGCTTCGGGTTTTCGTAGAAGCGGCTTCAGCCGCGCTTCTGGCTTTTCGCCGGACGGTCGCATCGCGATATCGGACCGCGAGCGCGGCTGAAGCTGCTCCTACGAATTCAAGCACAAAACCCCGCGGCGCTCGGACCACCAGGCGATTCAATTCTTGACCGGAATTGGCGTCCCTCTATCCACCGCCACCGCTGTCAGGCTGTTTTGCGGCGAGCCTTCGATGACGCGATCGGAATAGGTCAGGTAGACCAGCGTATTGCGCGGGGCATCGACCATCCGCACAACGCGCAACCTCTTGAAGATCAGTGAGATGCGCTCGCTGTACATCTCGTCCTCTTTCGGAATCGGCTTCGGGAAACTGATCGGGCCGGTCTGGCGGCACGCGATCGATGCTTCGGCCTTGTCTTCTGCCAGGCCGAGGCCGCCCTTGATGCCGCCGGTCTTGGCTCGCGAGACATAACAGGTCACGCCGCGCACACTCGGGTCATCGTAGGCATCGACGACGATCTTGTGGTCCGGACCGATCAGCTTGAAGACCGTATCGACCTCGCCGACGCGTTCGGCGCCGGCGGGCAAAACAACGCCCAGCAGCATGGCGCAGAGGGCCAACCGGGCGTGCAGCTGAACCTGGCGAGCGGAGAATCGGCGCGCGGGGATGTTGGTGGACGATTTCATGTGGACTCCGGAAGATATGAGCCAGAGTCTACAAACCACGAGCGCCCCAGCGGTTTCGCCGCCCCTTTCAACGGCACATTTACCGCGACCAACGGTCACCGCATCGAATCACCTTGCTGTGCCAGAACCTCCAGCCCGATTCTGCGGACTTCGCGTACCAGCAGAGCCAGATCAGCGCGGGTGGTGCGGCGGTTGGTGATGTTGACCCGAATCGCGTTACGCCCTTTGACGATGGTGGTCGACGGGGCGGCGATGCCTTCGAGCTGCAGCCGGATCACGATTTCGTCGTTCAGCGCCCTTCAGGTACTCCGGTCGCTCGGAGAATGCACGGCGATGCATCTGTTCAGAGCGCATCAGAATGAAGCCGGCGTCGTAGTTGACGTGCAGCCATTTGTGAAAATCGAAGGCCAGTGAATCGGCCCGCTCGATGCCGCCCAGCCGTCAGGCCGTGGGCGCGGTCATTTCAGCGATGGCGGCCTGCAGCGAAACCGTGTCGATCTCGAAGCGCTCATTGACGGCAATCTTGCGCAGCGAATCGGAGCCCAGCCCCAGGATGTCGAAAGCGCGCGCCACGCACGAATGTGTTTGTGCCGAGGTGTAGCCAACCAGTTGGCCGCGCTTGGGATCTTGCAGGCCCTGCCTGCGGCTGCTGAAGTCGAAGCATCGGTCGCGTGCGGCCTTCAGCGCGATGATGGTTGCCACCGAGGTGCCGCTGACGATCAGGCCGCTTGAGTCGGCGGGAAACTCGAACAGCTCCCGGCACCAGTCGACGACCTGCTTCTCGACATACATGGCGCCGTGGTCTCGCCCGCCCAAGTTGGCGTTAATGGCTGCGGCCACGATTTCAGCGATGAGGTTGCCCGGCGTACCCGAACCATGCACCCAGCCGAAGAAGCGAGGGTGGGTATTGCCCACGCCGTAAGGCAGCAGCGACTGCATCAGCGATTGCGTGGCTTCGGCACCGATTCCTTCGACGGGCAATGGCGCACGGAACGCGGCCTTCATCGCATCCGGAAATTCGGTCCATACGCGGCCATCCCGGTTGCTTGCCATTTTGTCGATGGCCGCGTCCAGCGTCTTGTGGACTTGCGCGCGAAAATCGGTCCAGTTGCCGGGGTCCAGGGATTGCTCGGGCATTTGCGTCTCAGAATCCGGGTTTCATGTCGCCTCGCGAGTTGAATTAGCTTGCGTGCCGCCAGCCAAGCCGGCGATATCGGCTGCGGCGCGAACGATTTTGCCAATCAACTGGCAGTCTTGCGGAGTCAGTGAAAGCGGCGTGCGCAAGTCGAGAAGCTGGCTGAGCACCTTGACCGACTGTTGCATCGGCGCCTGCTCAGGCAGGTAGTGCCAGTGTCCGAAATGGCTGGTGAAGGCCACGGGCGCGGGCAGACCGAACCATTTGACATACAGGCCGCGCAGGCTGCATTCAGTCACGAAGCGTTCGATCTGCACCGGTGTCAGGTCGAGTGAAAACTGGATCGAGCTCGCAATGAACTCTTCCCGCGGATCGCGCGTGGGCACCGTTACACCCGGCACCTTGGTCAGTTCGCGCGCGAGATCGGCGTAGATGTGATTCCAACGCTCACCCCGCTCGACCAGCAACGCAAGCTGCGGCCTCAGCAACGCAGCCGCCAAATTGGACATTCGCATGCTGAAGTTAGGCGTGACGTAACGCCAGCGTTCGAACACTTCCGGCGCTGGGCGCAGGATGTGCTGGTCGTACATCATGTAGCAGCCCGACATCAGGATGGCTTGCGCGGCCACGTCGTCATCGTCGGTGACCAGCAGCCCGCCTTCGCCCGAATTGATGTGTTTGTAGGTCTGGGTGCTGAAGCAGCCGATGCGCCCCCAGGTGCCCGTGGGGCGACCGTCCCAGCGAGCGCCCATGGTGTGGGCGCAGTCCTCGACCAGAGCGATGCCGTGCCGGTCGCAGATCTCGCGGACGGCGGCGAGGTCGGTGATGTGGCCTCGCATGTGTGAAAGCAGGAAGACCTTGGCCCCGCTGTCGGCAGCCTTGCGCTCCAGATCCTGCAGATCGGTGGTGTAGGCGGCCGTGGTTTCCACCAGCACCGGCTGCGCTGCGGCATGTGCAATTGCGCCTGGCACCGGTGCCAGCGTGAAGCTGCTGGTCAAGACCTTGTCGCCAGGTTTGACACCGAGAGCCTTCAGCGCCAGAAACATAGCCGCGCCGCACGAACTCACTGCCACGCAATATCGCGCGCCGACATAGGCTGCGTATTCCTGCTCCAGCAACGATGGCTCCGGGACACCCGAGCCTTGCTCGCCGTAGCGGTGCAGGCGCCCGCTGCGCATCAGCGCCACGGCCTGTTCGATCGCCGCTTCCGGAATCGCCTCGGAGCTGCTCAAATCCTTGCCGAACCACAGCCCGTCGTCAGCGCATGCGGGGGTGGACGAATCGGTAGACGGGTGGCTGGTGTGCATGGCCATTCAGTGTTGGTGGCCCTGCAGTGTGCCGAGATCGAATGCTTCTTCGGGGAAATATTTCATCAGCCAGATGTCGCCGGTGCGGGCGTGACCTTCCATGCCCTCCAGGCGCGAAATGCGGGCCGCCACCTGGCCCACTTCGCGGCTGGCCGAGCGGTTCAGGCGCTGGTAGGTCACGTCTTGATGAATTTGCCCACGCTCAGGCCGCCCGAATAACGCGCGGCGCCACGGGCCGGCAGAATGGGTTCGGTCCGGCGCATTTGTCGCCATAAGCCACGGTGGTTTCTTCGCCGAGGAACAGCGAGCCGTA
>JBBRID010000228.1:0-6784 GCA_038221635.1 Burkholderiales bacterium | reverse complement strand
GGTGGTGTGCACCGGCGTATTCGGGCTGATTGCCTGGCAGGGGTGGCTGTACACGGTGGAAATGGATCAGACCAATCGGCGGCTCTCGCAGATCGATGTTCCGGTGGCGCCGTTCTGGGCCTATGTGTCGGCCTGCCTGCTGTTGAATCTGCTGATCCAGGTCTTTCATGTCGTGCGCCATGCGACACGCGCCATCACCGTGTCGCCTCAGAGCGATGAGACGCTCGATGCCGGCGCCGGCGCCGGCATGCTCTGAACCCACACACTGCACTTGAAACACCCTGTGTCAATCCCAGCGAAGCGTTCCGAGCGCCGGGCCAGGGCCACGCGGTGGCCCCTTCGTGGCCAGGCCAAGCCGGCCCGCATCCCCGCGGGGGATCGGCCGCCATACCCGTCGGCCGAGGGGCAGTCATGACTGTCACGACCCTGGTTCCGCTGGCCTTTGCCGGCCTGGCGATGCTGATCGTGCTGCGCGTGCCGATCGGCGTGGCGATGATGGTGATCGGCGCCTTCGGTTTCGCCGCCATCGTCGGCCCGGCACCGGCCATATCGCTGTTCGGCAACGAGGTTGCCACCACGTTTTCCAGTGCCGATCTGGCGGTGGTTCCGGTGTTCCTGCTGATGGGCTCGTTCGCCAGCGCCGCCGGATTGTCCGAAGACCTGTACCGCTTCGCCGACGCATCGGTCGGCCACCGCCGCGGCGGGCTGGCGCTGGCCACCATCGGCGGCTGCGCCGGATTCGGCGCGCTGTGTGGTTCGTCGCTGGCCACCGTGGGCACGATGCACCGCGTGGCGTTTCCGCAGATGCTGTCGCGTGGCTATTCGCCGAACTTCGCGGCCGCCACCATCGCCGTCGGCGGCACACTCGGCATCCTGGTGCCGCCATCGATCATCCTGGTGGTGTACGCCGTGCTCAGCGAGACCTTCGTCGTCGACCTGTACGTCGCGGCCATCGTGCCGGCCATCATGGCAGTGGTGTTCTATGCCGCCGCGGTGCAGGTGTATTGCCTGATCTATCCCAGGCAGGCACCTTCGGGCGAGCGCACCCCCTGGCGCGAACGCCTTCGCGAAGCCGGGCGTACCTGGGGTGTGCAGTTGATGGTGCTGATCGTGATCGGCGGCATCTACGCGGGCATCTTCACCGCGATGGAAGCCGCTGCCGTGGGCGCCATCGTTGCCTTCGGCTTCTATGTGGCCCGAGGCCGCTTCTCTGCAAGAGGCTTCTTCAAGCTGGTCGGCGACACCGCCACCACCACCGGCATGATCTACGTGATGGTGATCGGCGCGTCGGTGTTCAACTACTTCATCACCGCCAGCCAGATGCCGACCCAGCTCATCACCTGGCTCGAGACCCTGGCCCTGCCGCACCTGGCGGTGATCGGGCTGATCCTGGTCACCTACATCGTGCTGGGCGCATTCTTCGACGAAGTGGCGACGATGCTGATCACGCTGCCTTTCGTGCTACCGATGATCACCTCCTGGGGCTACGACCCGGTGTGGTGGGGCATCGTCAACGTCACGGTGATCATGATCGGCCTGTACTGCCCGCCGATCGGCCTGAACGTGATGGTGATGCACGGCATGGTCAAGACCTTGAAGCTGAAAAGCATCTATATCGCCACCATGCCCTACCTGGTGGCTGATTTCCTTCGACTGGCGCTGCTGGTCGCGGTGCCGGCCATAGCCACTTGGTTGCCGGGGCTGATGAAGGCCGGGTGATCGGCACTGCCCCGGTGCTCTCTGAAAGAAGTTGCCATGAAGACCATCCCGATCATCCCCGACACCGGCACGGCCTACGCACTGCCCGCGGGCCAACACAACGCCGAACTGACGGAAGTCGGCGCCGGCACGCCGATGGGTGAGCTGATGCGCCGGTGGTGGCAGCCGCTGGGGTTGTCGTCCTGGGCGACCACGCTGCCGCGCGAGGTGCGTGCGCTCGGTGAAGACCTGATCCTGTTCCGTGACGCGCAAGGCCGACCCGGCCTGGTGCACCCGCGCTGTGTCCACCGCGGCAGCTCGCTGTTGTACGGCCGTGTCGACGAGCACGGCTTGCGCTGCTGTTATCACGGCTGGGCCTTCGACGTGCAAGGCCGCTGCACCGACCAGCCGTGCGAGCCGGACAACGGCGCGCAGTTTCGCGACAAGGTGCGCCAGCCCTGGTATCCGGTGCAAGAGCGCTACGGCATGCTGTGGGTGTACATGGGCCCGCCGGAACACAAGCCGCTGCTGCCGCGCTACAACGTCTTCGAGAACCTTCAGGAAGGTGAACAACTATTCACCGACGACCACAACATCGGCAGCGGCCGCTACTTTGACGGTGTGGTGCCGATGAACTGGCTGCAGCACTTCGAAAACATCCAGGACTATGGTCACTTCATGTGGCTGCACTACTTCCACAGCGGTCCGCAATTCGGCTCGCGTTATGGTGAGCTCGACAAGCTCGACTTCCAGCCCTGGGAACGCATGCGCAACGTCAGCTGGCGCGTCACCGAGCGCGGCGTGACCTCGGAGCGTGTGCAGGTCATCCCCGACGGGCGCACCCTGCGCACGCTGGTGGAAACGGTGCTGCCCGGCGTACGCGGCGTGTCCAACCCCTTCGGGGTACCCGGCGCCATCGACAACCTCGGCTTCGTGTTGCCGGTGGACGACACGCACCTGCGCATCTTCAATGTGCTGCGCGGCCGCGACGACGAGTTCTTCCAGCGCCTGAGCCGCTCACGCAATGATCGAGAGCAGCGCATGTTGGCCGACCCGCAGTTTGCGCAGAAGTTTCCCGGCGACTGGGAGGCCCAAGGCAGCCAGGGCCCGATCACCTTGCATTCCGCAGAGCATCTGGCCACCAGCGACCGCGGCGTGGTGATGCTACGGCGTCTGTACAAGCAGCAGATCGACCGGGTGGCCGCTGGCCAGCATCCGATCTGCACCGCCTTCGAGCCGGGACATGAACTGATCGAGCTCGAGGCCGGGCAATTCATGAGTGCCGCTGCGTAACATGCAGCCTCCTGTCCAAAGCAGCGTAGGAAGCATGCAATGGTCGACTCGCCCTCCGGCGCCTTCATCTTCCGCAGCACCGACCAGGCTGTCAAGTCATCCAGAGCGTGGCAAGCCCCAGGAAGGCGAAAAACCCCATCACATCGGTGACGGTCGTGAGGATCACGCTACCGGCCAGCGCCGGGTCTATGCCCAGGCGGTGCAGCAGCAGCGGGATCGACAGGCCGGCCAATGCAGCGCACAACAGGTTGATCAGGATGGCCGCGCCCAGGATGATCCCCAGCGTCCAACTCCCGAACCAGAGCACCACCAGCAATGCAATCACGGTGGCCCAGAGCACACCGTTGATCGCCGAAATGCCGAGCTCGCGCGTCAGCAACAGACGCACGTTGCCCTTCTGAACCTGCCCGAGTGCCAGGCCGCGGATCACCAGCGTCAGGGTCTGGCTGCCCGCGATGCCCCCCATGCTGGCGACGATCGGCATCAGCACGGCAAGCGCCACCACCTGTTGCAGGGTGGCCTGAAACAGCCCGATCACCCAGGCCGCCAGAAAGGCCGTGGCCAGGTTGATGCCGAGCCAAACCGCACGCCGCTGCGAGCCGGCAATCACAGGACCGAACATGTCAGCCTCCTGGTTCAGGCCGGCCATGTGCATCACGGTGCGGTCGGAATCCTCGCGGATCAGGTCCACCACGTCGTCCACCGTGATGCGGCCGATCAGGCGGTCGCCCTCGTCGACCACCGGCGCTGACAGCAGATCGAGGTCTTCGAACAGGCGTGCCACATCGACCGTCGAGGTCTGTACCGCAATGCCGCGGATATCGGTCTGCATCACGTCGGACACGCGAGCCGACGAGTCGGCCGTGACCAGGGCACTCAGGCGCAAGCAGCCCCGATAGATGCCTTGACGGTCCACCACCATCAGCATGTCGGTTTGCGGCGGCAGCACCTCGAGCAGGCGCAGGTATCGCATCACGGTGCCGACGCGCACGCTGGCGCGCACCTCGATCGCATCGGCGTTCATCAGGCCGCCGGCGGAATCCTCGGGATAGGACAGCAGCGCTTCGAGTTGCGCTCGGCGGCTGCCACCGGCGGCCAGCATCAACTGGGTGCCCAGCTCGGCAGGCAGGGCCTGGATCAGGTCGACCAGGTCGTCGAGCTCGAGTGTCTGCACCGAAGCAGCCAGGTCGTCGGGGTCAAGATCCTGCGCCAGCGACGCGCAAATTTCCTCATGCAGATAGGTCAGGACCTTGCCGGCGCGCTCGGTCTCGACCATGCTCCATACCGCCAGGCGTTCGTCGGGCGGCAAGGCTTCGAGCAGACCGGCCACCTTGGCCGGATGGGTGCGCTGCAGCAGTTTTCCCACACGCTTCAGGCGACCATCGCCCAGGGCCTCACGCACGGCCTGCAGGTGGCTGGTCGTCTCGTTGCGCTTGCCGCGCGGTGCAGGTTCGTCATGCCGCGGATCCAGCGGCTCGCTGGCCGCGTCTTCGGCCGACTGCCCGACCAGGCGCTCGCGCAAGCCTGTACTCAGGTGCTGCAGGATCGACGCCTCCCGCTCGGACTCGACCTGTTGCCACAGCGCGTCGCGTCGTTCGCCGTCGAGTCGCTCGATCAGCGCAGCGACTTTGGCCGGGTGCAGGCGAGTCATGAGCTTGCGCACCCGCTTGTTGCGCCCCTGAGCCAGGGCCTGGATGATCAGTTCGCTGTCGGTGACGGCTGCGCGCGAGGCGTCGGTCGGTGTCTGAGGCGGGGGTGTCGGATTCATGTTGACCACGCCCAGAGTATCAGGGCCCGGCGCATTGCCACGAGCAACTGCCGACGGGCATTTCGTTTCGCCAGATTCATCGATTCGCCAAGCGTCATTCGTCCCGCCAGGCTGGCGCCGACAGACTCCGCGTCGAATTCATTCGCCGACCCCAGCGCGGCAGCCAATCGGCCAGGTGGGCGGCAAAGCCTTCGGCTGCCGGCGACAGCTCGCGCGTCCGTGACCGGTAAAGACAGACCTTGCGGATCACCTCGGGCTCGATCACCCGCTTCATCACCAGGCCGAACGGCCGGGCTAGCGCACCGACGTAGGCCGGGGCCAGCGTGGCGGCAATCCCCCGCGCTGCGATGCCCATCGCGGTCGAGAAATTGTCGACCACGTGCATCGGCGTGATGCGCGCGCCCGCCGGTGCGTTGAGACGCATCAGCGACACGCTGCTTTCGTGGTCGTGACCAGCAGCCACCAGAGGATGGTCGCGCAGCTGGTCCCAGCGCACGGCACGGCGTCGCGCCAGCGGGTGGCTGGCTGCACACCAGAGCACCCAGGGGCTGTCGAACATCGGATCGCCTTGAACAGCAGGGCCAGTCGTTCGATCCGGTCCGACGGCCAACTCGACGTCGCCGCGGGCAACCGCATCGACCAGGCCTTCAACGGCAACGTCGTGGATCCGGACCACGACCTTGGGGCGCTCCAGCGTGTAATCATGGATGACTGCCGTGCATGCCAGCACCAGCGGCGCGCCGATGCGAACGACGCCGGTCGCCCGGTTGCGAACATCGTGGGCGGCGCTGTCGGCAAAGTTGACATGGCGCAACACCGATTCGGCGGAAGCCAGGAAATCACGGCCGGCACTCGACAGCATCACCCGACGCGTGGTGCGATCGAACAGCCGGAAGCCGAGCTGTGTTTCGAACTCGGCGATCAGCTGGCTGACCGCCTGTGCCGTCATTCCCAGCCGATCTGCACTGGCACTGAAGCTCAGCAACTCGGCGACGGTGACGAAAGCTTCGAATTGGCGCAGCGAGTAGCGGATCGTGGCATGCCATCGATTATCAACCGCCGTTTGGGAATTGGTCAGAATCGATTGCTTGTCTGAAAACCCATCCTGACCGAGACTCGTGGGTTCGCCGACATTCACCACACCAGGACCAGATCACGATGCTTGATTCGACCATCCATCGATCGCTCGCCCGGGAGCTGCAGACAGCAGAACAAACCCGCGTGCAGGTCGAGCAGTTCTCGAAACGCCATCCGTCGATGACGATCGCCGACAGCTACGCCATTCAACGCGAATGGATCAAGCTCAAGCTCGCCTCCGGCCGCCGGATGATCGGCCACAAGATCGGCCTGACCTCACGCGCGATGCAACTGGCATCGCAGATCACCGAGCCCGATTTCGGCATGTTGCTCGACGACATGTTGCTGCGCGATGGCAGCGAAGTCGAAGCGGCGCGGTTCATCGTGCCGCGGCTGGAAGTCGAATTCGCCTTCATTTTGGCGCGCCCGCTGAAGGGCCCCGGCGTGACGCTGTTCGAGGTCTTGAACGCAACCGACTATGTGGTGCCGGCACTGGAGTTGATCGATGCGCGCATCGAGCAGTTCGACCGCCAGAGCAAGGCGCCGCGCAAGGTCTTCGACACCATCTCCGACAACGCAGCCAACGGCGCCATCATCCTGGGCGGACGGCCGTCGCGGGTCGACGCGGTCGACTGGCGCTGGGCTGGCGCGCTGCTGTACAAGAACGGCGTGATCGAAGAGTCGGGCCTGGGTGCAGCGGTGCTCAATCATCCGGGCAACGGCGTTGTCTGGCTGGCCAACAAGCTGGCAGAACACGACGAAGGCCTGGCCGCTGGCGAAATCGTGCTCGGCGGATCGTTCACCCGGCCCGTCCCGTGCGCCGCAGGCGACGTCTTCCATGCCGACTACGGGACCTTGGGGTCGATTTCGGTGCGGTTCACATGAACGTCGTGGCGCAAAGCGGATCGGTTTCCGCCGGACACGGCCTGGGTATATTGCGGCGCGATG
>JBBRID010000227.1:0-6788 GCA_038221635.1 Burkholderiales bacterium | reverse complement strand
AGTAGACCTGGATCTGCGGGCCGTAGGTGATGCCGAGGAAAGGCTGGCCCGCAACCCGATTGCCCGACACGCCTGCCTCGCCCCCGAAGAAGCCGGAAAACATCAGCGACATCGCGAACACCAATTCGGCCATGCCGAGCGTGATCATCGCGAAGGTGGTTCCCGACTTGCGGGTCGTCACGTAGCCGAGCAGCACCGCGAAGAACAGGCCTGCGAAGCCACCGACCAGCGGAACCAGACTGACCGGCAGCGCGAAACCGCTGCTGACCATGTTCAAGGCATGGATCGCGACATAGGCGCCGAGGCCGGTGTACACCGCGTGGCCGAAGCTGAGCATGCCGCCTTGGCCGAGCAGGATGTTGAATGACAGGCAGGCAATGATGGCGATGCCCATCTGCGTCAGCATCGTGATCGACAGGTTGTTGGTGAAAACCTGTGGCGCAATCAACAACACCACGGCAAACAGACCCCACACGATATAGCGTCCGGCGTTTAGCCGCGACCCGGTTTTTTGCATCGACATCGATCTGGTCATTCGCGGGTTCCCAGCAGACCTCTGGGCCTGAAGATCAGGATCAATACCAGAAACAGATACGGCAGGATCGGCGCGACCTGCGAAATGGTCAGACTTAGCAAGGCGTTCTGCTGCGCGTCGCTGCTGAGTTGCAGACCCAGCGACTGCACGAGCCCGGCCAGCGAATAGTCGAGCGCGACTGCGAAGGTCTGTATCACGCCGATAAGGACCGACGCCAGGAACGCGCCGGCCAGCGAACCCATGCCACCGACCACCACAACGACGAAGATCACCGAACCAACCGTGGCGGCCATCGCCGGCTCGGTGACGAAAGTGCTGCCCCCGATGACGCCGGCCAGCCCGGCCAGCCCGGAGCCGGCGCCGAAGACCAGCATGAAGACACGTGGCACGTTGTGGCCAAGCGATTCGGCCGCTTCGGGATGGGTCAATGCGGCCTGGATCACCAGACCAATGCGGGTGCGCGTCAATAGCAGCCACAACGCAACCAGCATCAACACGGCAACCAGCATCATGAAACCGCGCGTGGCCGGGAACGGTGAGCAGACGATGCGAATTGCGGCGTCGGCCGATTGACAAATCGCCCGCGGCACCGCCCCCCAGATCAGGCCGAGCCCGTCGACTGAATGCTGGACCAACGTGAAGGCCGGTCCCTGCAGCACCTCGGGGGGACGAAACTCGACCGCCGTGCGGCCCCAGACCAGCTGCACCAGCTCGAGGATCACATACGACAGACCGAATGTGATGAGCAGTTCAGGGACATGACCGAACTTGTGGACCCGCCGCAGGCAGGTCCGTTCGAACAGCGCGCCCAGCGCCCCCACGGCCAGCGGCGCGAGCACCAGGCCGGGCCAGAAACCGACCAGCTTAGCGATCGAATAGCCGATGTAGCCACCGAGCATGTAAAAGCTGGCGTGCGCGAAATTGAGCACGCCCATCATGCTGAAGATCAGCGTCAGGCCCGCACTGAGCATGAACAACAACAAGCCGTAACTCAGCCCGTTGAGCATCGAGATGGTGAAGAACTCCATCGAGAGTCGTCTTTCGCGGTCAAGAGTAGCTGCGCATCAAAACAAACAGGCCCGATGCGGAATCTCCGATCGGGCCCGGCCAACGGCAATGAACGGCAGCCGCAGGGAATCAGCTCAGGCAGATCAGGACGGCCGTTTCATCTGGCAGCTGGTCGGCGTGCTGGCAACATATGAGTCATAGTTCGCTACCGGTACCAGCGTCATGCCGGTATTTTCAGCCGAATACGGATGCTTGGCATCGGTTTTCTGCCAGACGGTGATGAACAGCGGTTGCTGCAACTGGTGATCGGTCTTGCGCATCTCGACTTCGCCGTTGAAGCTCTTGAACTTCAGGCCTTCGAGGGCCGCCGCGACCTTCACCGGATCAGTCGACTTGGCTTTGGCCATCGCGTCGCCGAGCGCGCTGTAGATCGAGATGAACGCACCGGTGTAAAAGTCGTCGTTGAACTTGGCCTTGTACTCCTCCATCCATTTCTGCATCTGGCCGCCCATGTTGTAGTGGAGATAGGAGACCTGGAAGACCCGACCCGCTCCACCTGTGCCGAGCGCCGTCGGCGTACCGACGACGCCGGTGTAATAGGTGAAGAACTTGCCGTTGTAACCGCCCTCGTTGGCCGCCTTGATCAACAGCGCGAGATCGGAGCCCCAGTTCCCGGTGATCACCGTGTCGGCACCCGCCGCCTTGACCTTCGCGATATACGGCGCGAAGTCACGCACCTGCGCCAGCGGATGCAGGTCTTCACCGACCACCTCGACCCCTGGCAATTTGCGCTTGATGTTCTCCTTCGCGAACTTGGCAACCTGATGACCGTGTGAATAATTCTGGTTCAGCAGATAGACCTTCTTGACTCCCGGCTGGTCCTTCATGAAGGTCGTCAACGCCTCCATCTTCATCGAGGTGTCGGCATCGAAGCGGAAATGCCAATAACTGCACTTGCTATTGGTGAAATCGGGATCTACCGCGGCATAGTTGAGGAAGAGTACTTCCTTGCCCGGATTGCGCTCGTTGTGTTTGTTCACCGCTTCGATCAATGCCCCCGCAACCGACGAGCCCTGCCCTTGCACGATGTAGCGAACGCCCTGGTCGAGCGCCTGCTTCAGCGCATTCAGGCTTTCGGTCGGGCTCAGCTTGTTGTCGATGCCGATCACTTCGAACTTGACGCCGGCCGGATTGGACGCGCTGAACTTCTCTCCGAAAAACTGAAAACTGTGCAAACCGTTGTTGCCCACCGGTGCCATCAGGCCGGTCAGCGGGTCGATCCAGGCAATCTTCACCGTCTCCTTCAGGTTCACTGCACCGGGCTTGCCGGTCTGGGAGAGCGCAGCGGTGCTGCCAAAGCCCAGAGTGATGGCCAGGGCCGCAGTACTCAGCGACATTGCACGACGGGATAAACGCATGGGGTGTACTCCTTTGTAGGTAAACGCGGACCTTAGCCGACAGCAACAGTTTGAGCTTCAGGGACTTCCCGGTGAACCTGTCTCCACCGTGACACCCGAGCCCGAAGGGCGCTTTGTCGAGAGCAGTCAGGTGACCATCGGCAAGCGGTGTTCCTTGAACTGCTCGCGCAGCTTCAATTTCTGGATCTTGCCGGTGGCGGTGTGCGGCAATTCATCGACGAATGCGACATCGTCTGGAATCTGCCATTTGGCGATCTTGCCCTCGAAGAACGCCAGCAGGTCAGCTGCTGTGACTTCGGCGCCGGGCTTTTTGACCACGACCAGCAAAGGGCGCTCGTCCCATTTCGGGTGTCGGCAGGCAATCGCGGCAGCTTCATGAACGGCCGGATGCGAAACGGCAATGTTCTCGAGGTCGATCGAGCTGATCCACTCGCCGCCGGACTTGATCACGTCCTTGCTGCGATCGGTGATCTGCATGTAGGCGTCAGGGTCGATCGCAGCGACATCGCCGGTCGGAAACCACTGCTGACCACCCAGTTCGATCAGCGGCGACTCCTCGCGCTGGAAGTAGCTGCTGATCACCCACGGCCCGCGCACCAACAGATTGCCGGAATCCTTCGCGTTCCACGGCAACTCCTTGCCGTCGTCGTCGACGATCGCCATGTCGACGCCATAAATCACCTTGCCCTGCTTTTCGAGGATCAGGTGCTGGGTTTCGGCATCCAGCGTTTCGTGCTTGGCCTTCAGGCGCGACAAGGTTCCGAGTGGGGACATCTCGGTCATGCCCCAGGCGTGGATCACCTCGATGCCGAAATCTTTTTCGAGCGTCTTCATCATCGCCGGCGGACAGGCAGACCCGCCAATCACGGTGCGACGCAAGGTGCTGAACTTCAGATCGTTCTGCTTGGCATAGGTGATCAGGCCAAGCCAGACGGTCGGCACCCCGGCACTGAAGGTGACCCGTTCGCCTTCCATCAATTCGTACAAGGATTTCCCATCGAGGTGCGGCCCGGGAAACACCACCTTCGCGCCGATCATCGGCGCCGCATACGGTACGCCCCACGCGTTGACGTGGAACATCGGCACCACCGGCAGGATGACATCGCGCGAGCCGACGCCCATCGCGTCAGGCATTGCGAGGCCGAAGCTGTGCAGCAGCGTCGAGCGGTGGCTGTAGATCGCACCTTTGGGATGACCAGTCGTGCCCGACGTGTAGCAGATGCTCGATGCGGTGTTCTCGTCGAACAGCGGCCAGTGGTAATGGCCATCCTCGGCATCGATCAGTTCTTCGTAGCAAAGCAACCCCGGAATCGCACTCGATGCCGGCATGTGCTGGCGATCGGTCATCAGCACGTAATGCCGAATGCCAGGGAGATGCGCAGCCAGCTTCTCTACCAACGGCAGAAAACTCAGATCGAAACACAAGACCTTGTCGGCAGCGTCGTTCGCGATCCAGGCAATCTGTTCCGGGAACAGGCGTGGATTGATGGTGTGGCAGACCAGTTGCGAGCCCGAGGTACCGAAGTAGATCTCGAAGTGCCGGTAGCCGTTCCAGGCCAACGTGCCGACCCGGTCGCTCGGCTCGCAGCCGAGCCGGGCCAGCGCCTGGGCCAGCTTGCGCGCGCGCAGCTCGGCATCCTTGTAGGTATAGCGGTGCAAGTCGCCCTCGACCCGCTTCGAGACGATTTCAGTATCCGCCGAGTGACGCGCGGCATGCACCAACAGCGACGAAATCATCAGGGGCATGTCCATCATCTGCCCCATCAAGGGACGCGGGCTTGTCGCAGGCTGGCTCATCAGATCTCCGCAGAGTGACTACAACGCGCATCATAGGAAGGTGTCGGCGTGCCGCCGCACTCAGGTTTACCCTATAACCGCAGGTGACCCTGCGCGGCGGTCTGCGAACGCTGCCATTTACACTGTTGCGCCCGCCAATCGCTGGCTCGAGCACACCGCTGCGCCGGATTGGCGAGCGTTCCCGCGCGACCAGTCCCGACAATACGAGGTGGTCAGTTCAATGAAAGACGAAGACACGAAAAGCCGCGCGGTCAGCAAGACCGACGAACAATGGCGTGCGGAGCTCGACTCCGAGCAATACCGGGTCGCCCGCAAAGGCGGCACCGAGCGGCCGTTCAGCGGCAAATACTGGGACCACTGGGAACCAGGCGCGTATAACTGCGTGGGCTGCGGCACACCGCTGTTCGAAGCGACGACAAAATTCGACGCCGGCTGCGGCTGGCCGAGCTACTACGAACCGGTCAATGCCGAGGTGGTCGAGCGAATCGTCGACAATACCCATGGCATGGTCAGGATCGAGGTTCGCTGCAATCGCTGCGGCTCCCACCTGGGACATGTATTCCCCGACGGCCCCGAGCCGACCGGCGAACGCTTTTGTATCAATTCGGCGTCGATAGCCTTCGCCTCAAAATCCTGACTCGATGAAGCTGCTGTTCGATTTCCTGCCGATCCTGCTGTTTTTCATCACCTTCAAATACGCGGAAGGCAATGCGGATTGGGCAGCGGACTTCGCGACCAGCCATTTCGGTTTTCTGGTCTCCGGTGGCGTCGTCGGCGTCGCCGAGGCGCCGGTGCTTTTGGCGACGCTGGTTGTCATCGTTGCCACGATGGTCCAGATTCTCTGGCTCGTGCTGCGCGGCAAGAAAGTCGACAAGATGTTGTGGGTCAGCCTCGGGCTGGTCGTCATCCTCGGCGGCGCCACGGTCTGGTTCCACAGCGAAACCTTCATCAAATGGAAACCCAGTGTTCTGTACTGGGTGATGGGGTCGAGCTTCTGGATCAGCCAGACCTTCTTTCGCAAGAACCTGCTGCAAGCGCTGATGGGCCAGCAAGTCGAATTGCCGGCTTCGGTCTGGCAACGCCTCAATTTTGCGTGGATCGCCTTTTTTGGTCTGATGGGTTTGCTCAATCTGTATGTGGCCTACAGCTTCAGCACCGGCACCTGGGTCAATTTCAAGCTGTTCGGCGGTATCGGCCTGATGCTGCTGTTCACGCTGGCGCAGGGGCTGTATATCAGCCGACACATGAAACCAGATGCACAAGACTCCGATTCGTCGGAACAAGTGCGACCCTGAGCGGTCAAACACGCCGTCTCAACCGCTCGTCGAACCCTCACGATGCCAGTCAGCGCCACCGATCTCGATACCGCCCTGCGCGTACCGTTGCAAGCAACGAGCCTTGACGTGCGCGATGACAGCCATCTGCACGCCGGCCATGCGGGTGCGCGTGAAGGTCGGCATTTTTCGGTGCGCGTGGTCAGCGAACGCTTCATCGGGCTTTCGCGGGTGGCCCGGCATCGGCTCGTATATGATGCCGCCGCCGTCTTGATGGAAAGCGGAATCCACGCGCTGGCGATTGATGCCCGGGCCCCGAGCGAAAGCTGAACTCCATCGACACCACACGCCATTGCTCGATCGCTGTCGCGGGGTCGTGAACCGACCCGCATTCAGCCGGCGCACTTGCAGCGCCCCTTCCGCCCCCTGTTTCTACGTTGAAAGGCCCACGCCCATGAAGAAGTTTGCCCACTCGTCCAGCGCTGCCGTGCTGTTGATTTCTGCTGCTGCCCTGTTCGCCCCGCTGGCGGTGCAGGCGCAGAACATCGCCGTTGTGAACGGCAAGGCCGTGCCGAAGTCGCGCGTTGATGCCCTGCTCGAGCAGGCCGTCAAAGCGGGACAGGCGAAGACGCCGGAGCTGGAGGCGCAAGTGCGTGACGAGATCGTGATGCGGGAGATGTTCCTGCAGGAAGCCGAGAAGCGCGGCCTGGCCGCCACCCCGGAATACAAGACGCAGATGGAATTTGCTCGGCAAAG
>JBBRID010000226.1:0-6800 GCA_038221635.1 Burkholderiales bacterium | reverse complement strand
CCGCCGCCGCAAGCGCTGCGACGATCATCCAGCGCGCTGCCGTGTCACCCAAACCCGATGCGGTGCCAAGCAGCGTGCCCAGATCCTGCGGGCCGCTCAATTGCACGGCACTGCTGTCCAGGGCGTCTACCCGCGGCTTCGCAAACAGTCCACGCAGCGTCATCTGGGCGCTGATCGCGACGACCAGCAGCGTGACGATGGCGCGCAAGTCGCCGGCGCCGGCCTTCACCAGGCTGCGCTGCGGGCAGCCCCGAGCCAGCATCATGCCGTAGCCGAACAGCACGCCACCGACCAGATAGGAGGCCCAGACGAAGCGCTCGGTCCAGGCTGTGGTCTTGGTGGCATCGAACAGGCTGTTGGCAATCAACAGTTGGGTGCCGATTGCTCCGATCAGTACGGCCAGCATCCAACTCGACATCCGACCGGGTTGGCGCTCCAGCACCCAGTCGGCAATCGCGCCGCGGACGCAAAAGCGCGACCATTGGCCAACCGCACCGAATACCAGTCCGAGCACGAGCGCTCCCCATATCACCAGTTGTGTCGCGCTTTGCGCCGTCGACTCGGAATGCATTGTCGGTACCCGTCTTTAGAAAAAAGCCCTCCATTTTCGCGCGAAATCAGGGTTTCTGCCGAGTTCACGCTGCAACGCAGCAATCGTGCGGTCGTACATCCCGAGAAATGGGCCCGCTAAGCCCTGTTTTTCGCGCTCAAGTTTTCAGCCGCGCCTAGAACAATCGTCGAGCACCCGGAGGTGGTGTTCCGCCATGGCTGATCAAGGTTCAGAAGACAAACCACTACCAGCGTCCGCGCGCAAGATCAAGAAAGCGCGCGAGGACGGCAACCTGCCACGCTCGCAGGATTTCGGCCATTTCGCCGCAATCACCGCGGGCGGCTCGGCGCTGGTCGTGCTGGCACCGCAACTCTCGGCCTGGATGCAGCAATTGCTGACGCAGGGCCTGCGTTTCGATTCGCAGGCGGTGCTGCGCACCGAATTCATGGGCGAGCGTCTGCTCGAGATGGCGCTCAAGCTGCTGGTCGTCGTCATTCCACTGGGCGTCATGATGGCCACTGTGGCTGTGGTTGCGTCGGTGGCAATCGGTGGCTGGAACTTCAGCATGAAGGCGATGGAGCCTAAATTCTCGAAATTCAACCCGATCACCGGGCTGCCACGAATATTTGCCAAGCAGCAACTGATCAATGCCTTGAAGGCCTGCACCTTGGCGCTGCTGCTCGGCACTGTCGGCGCCTTTTACCTGAAAGCGCATGTGCTCGATTTTGCGAGCACCCTCGACATGCCCTTGCCGACGGCAATCGCCTTCATCGCCCGCACGATCCTGTTCGGCCTGATGTTCCTGTTGCTGGTCATTGCCTTGTTTGCCGTGGTCGATGCGCCGCTGCAAAAATGGCTGCATCTGTCGCGGCTGAAGATGAGCCATAACGAGGTCAAGCAGGAGTCCAAGCAGGCCGAAGGCAACCAGGAGATCAAGGCGAAGGTCCGGCAGATGATGCGCGACGCCTCGCGGCGCCGGATGATGGCTGCGGTGCCGAGCGCCGACCTGGTGGTGATGAACCCGACCCACTATGCGGTCGCGCTCAAGTACGACGAGGCGAAGATGGGTGCGCCGCGGGTTGTTGCGAAAGGTGCCGACCTGATCGCGTTGGCAATTCGCGACCTCGCCAAGAGCTCGAAGGTGCCGGTGCTGCAGGCGCCGGTCCTGGCCCGAGCCCTGTATGCGCACAGCCAGATTGATAGAGAAATCCCGGCAGCCCTGTTCGGTGCGGTTGCCCAGGTGCTGGCCTATGTCTATCAGCTGCGTGCGGCGATGGCCGGGCGCGGAGCGATGCCGGCCGATCTGGCGCCGCTCGATGTCCCCGTCGAACTTGACCCGCACCACAACCTCGATGGTGCACCGGAGCAACCTGAATGAATCCCCTGCTGATCAAGCTGCAGACGATGCTCGGCGCCAACGGCAGCGCCGCCAAGGCGCTGATGGCGCCGCTGTTCATCATCATGGTGCTGGCGATGATGGTGCTGCCGCTGCCGCCATTCGCCCTCGACCTGTTGTTCACCTTCAACATCGCGATGGCGCTGATGGTGATGGTGGTCGCCGCCTACATGGTGCGGCCGCTCGATTTCGCTGTGTTCCCGTCGGTGATCCTGCTGACCACACTGCTGCGGCTGTCGTTGAACGTCGCGTCAACGCGTGTCGTGCTGATCGAGGGCCACACCGGCCCGGGTGCTGCCGGTGCAGTGATCGAATCGTTCGGCCATTTCCTGATCGGCGGCAACTTTGCGGTCGGTCTGATCGTCTTCGCGATTCTGGTGGTGATCAACTTCATCGTCATCACCAAGGGTGCCGAGCGCATTGCCGAGGTCGGCGCGCGCTTCACCCTCGATGCCATGCCGGGCAAGCAGATGGCGATCGATGCCGACCTGAATGCTGGCCTGATCGACGACAAGGAGGCCAAGCGGCGCCGTGTCGAGGTCGGCGAAGAGGCTGAATTCTTCGGCTCGATGGATGGTGCCAGCAAATACGTTCGCGGCGACGCGATGGCCGGCTTGCTGATTCTTGTGATCAACATCGTCGGCGGATTCATCATCGGCGTGGTCCAGCACGACCTCAGCGCCGGCGAGGCCGCCAGCACCTACGTGCTGCTGGCCGTCGGCGATGCGCTGGTCGCTCAGATCCCGTCATTGCTTATTTCGGTAGCAGCGGCGATGGTGGTGTCGCGGGTCGGCAAGGAGCAGGACGTCGGCAGCCAGATTACCCAGCAGGTCTTCAATTCACCTCGCTCTCTGGCCATCACCGGTGGCGTGATCGGCCTGCTCGGGGTGATTCCGGGAATGCCACATGTGGTGTTCCTGCTGATCGCCAGCGGCGCCGGGTATGCCGCCTGGCGCATGCACCAACGCAATCTGCTCGCCAAGACCGCTCGGGCGCCGGTGGCCGCCGCGGCCAACGAGCCGAATGGCGAAGCGAGCTGGGACGACCTGCAGCCGGTCGATACGTTGGGCCTGGAGGTCGGCTATCGGCTGATTGCGCTGGTCGACAAGGCGCGTGAAGGCGACTTGCTGGCGCGCATCAAGGGCGTTCGCAAGAAGTTTGCGCAGGATGTCGGCTTCCTGCCGCCATCGGTTCATATCCGCGACAACCTCGAGCTGAAGCCGAGCATGTACCGGCTCACGCTGCGTGGTGCGGTGGTGGGCGAGGGTGAGGCCTTCCCGGGCATGTTGCTGGCAATCAACCCCGGCGGCGCGACCACGCAGCTGATCGGCACGCGCACCACCGACCCGGCCTTCGGTTTGCCCGCGGTCTGGATCGAGGAACGCCAGCGGGAAAGTGCCCAAATGGCTGGATTTACGGTGGTTGATTGCTCGACCGTCGTGGCCACCCATCTTTCACACTTGATGCAGCTTCATGCGGCCAAGTTGTTGGGCCGAGTCGAGACCCAGCAACTGGTCGACCATGTCACCCGGCTGGCCCCCAAACTGATCGAGGACGTGGTTCCGAAAATGGTTGGTATCGCCGTTCTGCAGAAAGTCCTCCAGTTGTTGCTGGAGGAAGGTGTGCACATTCGGGACATGCGCTCGATCATCGAGAGCCTGGCGGAAGAAGCCGCCACCGTCACCGACCCGATGGAGCTGGCGCGGCGCATCCGTATCCACATGGCGCCTGCAATCGTGCAGCAGATTTACGGCCCGACGCGCGAACTCGATGTCATTGCACTCGAACCCGAACTCGAGCGGCTGGTGACCCAGGCTCTCAATTCACCACATGGCGCCGCGCTCGATCCCGGCGTGGCCGAAACCCTGAGCCGCAGTGCCAGCGAGTCGGCGAAGCGCCAGGAAGACCTCGGCCTTCCAGCCTGTCTGTTGGTTCCAGACCTGATCCGTGCCCCGATGTCGCGCCTGCTCAAGCGCGCCGCGCCGCGCCTGAAGGTGTTGGGCCACAGCGAAATCCCCGATACCCATTCGATCCGCATCGGTTCGGTCATCGGCGGCGCGGCATGACGCCGAACGCCAGCGCCCGCGCATCGAACCCATCTTGTACTGACCGCCCCGGAGACACCGCATGAATGTCAAACGTTTCACTGCGCGCACCTCGCGCGATGCGCTGAATCTGGTTCGCCAGGCGTTTGGGGAAGACGCGGTGGTGTTGTCGACCAAGCCCTGCGATGACGGTGTCGAGGTGATGGCGATGGCTCCGGAAAGTGTGGCCAACATCGAGCGGGTTTCCGCCGGTGGGCAGCAGCCGGCACGGCCAGCCGCGCCTCGATCGAACCGCCTGCCGCTTACTGAACGCGCCGCGGTGCGCGCCAGCGAACGCATCGAACCGATGCGGGCGAGCACAACGCCGGTCGAGACCGACGTGCAGCAGCTGGCGATGAGCACCTTGTCGTTCCAGGACTACGTGCGCGTACGCATGCTGAAGAAGCGCGATGCCGCGAAGCGTGCTCAGGCGCGCGAAGCGGCATCGGAGCAGCAGCCCGCTGCGCCGGCCGAGCGGCGGCCTGCCGCGGCATCCGCCGCTGCGTCCCCCAAGCGACCCGCTGCCGAACCGGCAACGGCGCCGAAACGCCGCGATCCACCCGTGCTGCTCGACGAAGTTCGAAGCTTCGAGGCCGATTCGCAGTTCGAAGATCGCCGCTCGGCGGTCGACGATGGCCTGTTCGGCGCCTCTGGACGCCGCGAGCAGCAAGAAATGATGAACGAGCTGCGCTCGATGAAGGGCATGATCGAGGAACGCTTCGGCGCCCTGGCCTTCATGGAAAAGCTGCAGCGTCAGCCGGCCCAGACTCGGCTCAGCCAGCGTCTGCTCGATTGTGGTTTCTCGCCGGCACTGATCCGCAAACTGGCGCAGGGCATGGGCCCCGAGGTGAGCGACGAAGCCAGCTGGGCCAGCGCGATTCTCGAACGCAATCTGCACACCGCAGAACACGAGGCGCCGCTGGAAGACCAAGGCGGCGTGCTGGCACTGGTCGGCCCGACCGGCGTCGGCAAGACAACGACGACCGCCAAGATCGCCGCGGCCTTTGCAACCCGCCACGGCGCGTCCAATCTTGGCCTGATCACGCTCGACGCTTACCGTGTGGCCGCGCACGAGCAACTGCGCGCCTACGGACGCATCCTCGGCGTGCCGGTGCACACCGCACACGACCGGGCCTCGCTGGAAGATCTGCTGGAGCTGCTCAGCGCCAAGAAGATGGTGTTGATCGACACCGCCGGCATGGCCCAGCGCGACAGCCGCACGCAGGATCTGCTCGAAATGCTGTCGCATCGCAGCATCAAGAAGTTGTTGGTCATCAATGCGGCCTCGCAAGGCGAAACGATTGAAGACGTGTTGGTGTCGTACCGCGCCAGCCAGGCGCGCGGCGTCGTGTTGTCGAAGATCGACGAGGCGGTCAAGCTCGGCCCGGCGCTGGACGCGTTGATCCGCCACCGCCTGACGGTGCTCGCGGTGGCCAATGGCCAACGGGTTCCAGAAGATTGGCACCGCCTGTCGGCCCATGCTTTGGTGCAGCGTGCCGTGCGGGCGACTGCTGCGCCGGCCTGGAAGGTCGATGCCGACGAGGTCAGTCTCGTATTTGCCGCGCCGCAGCACCAGAACCTCCGCAAAGGCACACGCACTGCGCCGAATGCGCAGCAAGCCTGATCGAAGTGCAGCCGTGCCGAATTCACCCAGACCGCCGAAGCCATGAAATCAAACGTCCGAGGCCAGCACGTCCAAGATCAGGCCGATGGCCTGCGTCGTCTGTTTGCACGTGCGCAAGCCCGCTTTCTGCCGGTGGTGTCGAATCCCCACATGGCATTCGGCGGGGTGATGCTCGATCGCATCTGCACCGCCTTGGCCGGTGTCGGTTGCCATACTCTGGTCGTCGATGCAGCTGAACGGGCGCCGAATCCCAGAGAGTGGGCCGTGATGGATCTGGCCGATTGCGTGGAGACACTCTCCGCTGATGTGTCGTATCTGGCTGCGCGGGGTTTGCCGCTGCGCTTTGTCGATACCCATGGATCGACTTCGGCCTTCTTGCAGGCTGCGGCCGATGCGAAGCCGCGAGCCGACGTGGTGCTGATTCACGCGAGCGCCTCTGATCTGTGCCGCTTGTTCGGCCAGGCCGATCGAACGCGTTACGCCAGGCCGCTGGTATTGGCTGATGAGCACCCGGCCAGCGTTACCCATGCGTATTCGGGCATCAAGCTGCTGTCGCAGCGCGGCGATCACCAAGTGCAAGATCTGTTGTTGTGCGCATCCACCAGGTCACGACGTGCCGATCGCATCGGCCAGCAGCTGACACGATGTGCGGACGAGTTTCTCGGTGCCGCCGTGCGCGACTGCCTGCGCATCGATCCCGCCACGCACGCCAACGGGGCACCCGAAGTCGGCTTGCAGCGCTGGGCGCGTGAGGTGATGCAGCCGTCAGCTTTGCCTGCCACCCATTTGATGCCCCCCACCGAGGTTGCATCCCAGCCTTGGGCCAACGCGGTCGCGATGGCGTATCACGCCACCGATGCCGCGATGGCACTGAACTGATTTTACGGAGTTGCGCATGTACACCGCCAAAGGTCGACTCGACGTGAACACGATGCTGAAGCAATACAGCCCGCTGGTACGCCGGCTGGCGCATCAGATGATCGCCAAATTGCCGGCCAACGTCGAGATCGACGATCTGATCCAGGTCGGAATGATCGGATTGACCGACGCATTGAGCCGCTTCGATACCGGCCAGGGGGTTCAGTTCGAAACTTTCGCGACCCAGCGCATCCGTGGCGCGATGCTCGACGAGCTGCGCGGCAACGA